>NZ_JBEZNU010000024.1:0-128613 GCF_040653375.1 Streptomyces sp. NPDC047974 | reverse complement strand
GGACGACGTCCAGCCCGTCCACCTCGGCCACGAGGCCCTCGCCCGGCCCTGACGCATGTACACCCCACCCCCCCCATGCAAGACCGGCTCGCGCAAGACCTGCTCGTGCAAGACCAGCTCGTGCAAGACCAGAGATGAGAACGACCGCATGCCCTCGCGGATCAAATCCCCCCGACAGCTGATCGCCGAATCCGGCGGCGACCTCGAAGGCCACAGCCTCAAGCGCACCATGGGGCTCTTCCAGCTCGTGTGCTTCGGCGTCGGGGCGATCGTCGGCACCGGCATCTTCGTCGGCCTCGCCGACAGCGTCGCCGAGGCGGGCCCCGCGGTCGTCGTCTCCTTCGTCCTCGCCGCGATCACCTGCGTCTTCACCGCCTTCTCCTTCGCGGAGCTCGGCGGCGCGATCCCGGTCTCCGGCTCCTCCTACTCCTTCGCCTACGCGAGCCTCGGCGAGCGGGCCGCGTTCCTCGTCGGCTGGTGCCTGCTCCTGGAGTACGGCGTCTCGGTCTCCGCCGTCGCCGTCGGCTGGAGCCAGTACCTCGACGAACTCCTCCACAGCGTCACCGGCCTCCGGCTCCCCGACGCGCTCGCGGCCGGACCCGCCGAGGGCGGCGTGGTGAACCTCCCCGCCGTCGTCGTCATCCTGATGGCCGCGACGCTCCTGGTCCGCGGCGTCCGCGAGAGCGCCCGCGCCACCGCCGCCATGTCGATCCTCAAGATCGGCATCCTGATCGTCTTCTGCGCGGTCGGCTTCTCGGCCTTCGAGGCCGGGAACCTCTCGCCGTTCGCCACCGAGGGCATGGGCGGCATCACCGCCGGCGCCTCGGTCGCCTTCTTCTCGTACATCGGCTTCGACGCCATCACCACCGCCGGCGAGGAGGTGAAGGACCCGCGGCGGAACATCCCGCTCGCGATCCTCGTCTGCATCGGCCTCGTCACCGTGCTCTACTGCGCGGTCGCCCTCGCCGCGATCGGCGCGCTCGGCGCCGACGAGGTCGCCGACAAGCCCGCCGCGCTCTCGCTCGTCGTCGACCAGGTCACCGGCTCCTCGGTCGGCGGCGGGATCATCGCCTTCGGCGCGGTCGTCGCCATCGCCTCCGTCGTCCTCGCCGTGATGTACGGCCAGACCCGCGTCCTCATGGCGATGTCCCGCGACGGCCTGATGCCCCGGATCCTCGAACGGGTCTCCCCGAAGACCGCCACCCCCGTCGCCAACACCTGGATCGTCGCCGCCGTCTTCGCCGTCCCGGCCGCCTTCGCCCCGCTCGACGTCGTCGTCGACCTCACCACCATCGGCACCCTCGCCGTCATGGCCGTGGTCAACCTCGCCGTGATGGTGCTGCGCCGCCGCGAACCCGGCCTCGGCCGCTCCTTCAAGGTGCCGCTCTACCCGGCGAGCCCGATCCTCGGCATCGGCTTCTGCCTCTACCTCATCTGGGGGACCGGCTGGCGGACCTGGCTGGTCTTCGCCTGCTTCCTCGTCGTCGGCGCCGTGCTGTACGCGGTCTACGGGCGCCGCCACTCCCGGCTGGCGCTCACGGCCGCGGACGGGGCCGCTGGGCGGGCACCCGGGGGAGCGTGAACCAGACCGCCTTGCCGTGCGCGGTCGGGCGGTGGCCGCAGTCGCTGCTGAGCGCCCGGATCAGCAGCAGCCCGCGGCCGTGCTCCTGCCAGGGGTCGACCTCGGCGTCCGGATCCGGGCACTCCAGCCGGCCGGGGCGGGCCGGGTCGGGGTCGTGCACCTCGATCTGACAGCCGCCCGGCGCGGCGAGCAGCTCCACGATCAGCTCGATCGGGCCCTCGCCCGAGGTGTGCTCGACGGCGTTGGCGACCAGCTCGGCGGTGAGCAGCTCCGCCGTGTCGCGGTCCGGCAGCTCGGCCGCGCCGGGGTCGATCTCGCCGAGTGCGGTACGGACCAGGGCGCGGGCGACGGGGACGGCGGCGGTGGTACGCGGCAGCCGGAGGCGCCAGGGGGTCCCGGGCGGGCCGGTGGGATCGGGCATGGGGACGAGCTCCCTTTGCCGGGGTGGCGGGAAGGCGATGGAGGACGGGCGGCCGGTGCGACGGCCTGAGACATCCTGGTTTCCACCCTATAAGGGGGCGATTTCCGGCCACAGAGACCCCCCTCCCGACCCGGCGGGACCCAGGACCCGCCCGCACGGGACCTTGCGAGCCGCCCGCACGGGACTTTGGCCGACCCGTCCGTACGGGGCCGGGCCGCGTCCGTGCGTCCTACAGGTCCTTCTCCACCGCCCGGACGTACTCCGCGCCGCGCTCCCACAGCAGCGCGTGCAGCGCGGCGAAGACCTCCGCCGACCGGCGCCCCGGCCAGTCGGCGGGCAGCAGCTCGGGCGGCAGGACCGGGTCCGCGTACGGCAGCCGGCGCCAGGAGTCGAGGGTCAGGAGGTAGTCCCGGTAGGCGTCCTCCTCCGTGCCCGGATCCTCGCGCCGGGCGGCGAGGACCGGCTCGTGGCCGGCGAGGAACTCCTCGTGCAGCCGCGCGATCGCCGGCAGGTCCCACCAGCGGGCCACCGCCTCCGCCGTCGCCGTGTAGCCGAGGTGGTCGCCGCGGAAGAAGTCCACGTACGAGGAGAGACCGAGCCGCTCCAGGGCGTTGCGGGTCTCCTCGTACAGCCGGCCCGGCGCGATCCACACGCCGGGGGCCGCCGTCCCGAAGCCCAGCCGGCCGAGCCGGGAGCGCAGCAGGTGGCGCTTGTGCCGTTCCTGCTCGGGTACGGAGAAGACGGCGAGGACCCAGCCGTCGGCGAGGGAGGGCTCCGCCCGGGCGTAGATCCGGCGGTCGCCGTCCTCCAGGAGCCTGCGGGCGTCGTCGGAGAGGGCGTATCCGGCCGCGCCGTCGGGGGTCCGCCGGGAGAGCAGCAGCCCGCGCCGCTTGAGCCGGGACACCGAGGAGCGCACCGAGGGCGCGTCGACGCCGACCACCGCGAGCAGCCGGATCAGCGCGGCGACCGGCATCGGCGTCTCCTCCGCCGGACGGCCGTAGGCGCCGTAGAGGGAGACGATCAGGGAACGGGGAGTGTGCTGCTCGGCCACGTGATCATTTTAGGCCGTGGAGGCCGGACCCGGGTCGCGCAGCCGGTGGCGCTGGAGCTTGCCGGTGGCCGTCCGGGGGAGGGCGTCCACGAAGACGACCGCGCGGGGCGATTTGTACGGGGCGAGCCGGGCGCGGACGAAGGAGCGCAGCTCGGCGGCGGTGCCCGGGTCGCGCGCCACCCCCTCCCGCACCACCGCGTAGGCGACGACGACCTGGCCGCGCAGCGGGTCGGGGCGGCCCACGACCGCCGTCTCGACGACGTCCGGATGGCCGAGGAGCACCTCCTCCACCTGGGGGCCGGCGATGGTGTGCCCGGCCGAGACGATCATGTCGTCGGCGCGCGAGACGTACCGGAAGCGGCCGTCGGGCTCGCGGACGCACCGGTCGCCGGTCATGTTCCAGCCGTCGCGCACGTACTCCGTCTGGCGGGGGTCGGCGAGGTACCGGCAGCCGACCGGGCCGCACACGGCGAGCAGCCCCTCCTGGCCGTCGGGGACGGGCCGGCCGTCCGGGCCGAGGACGGCGGCCCGCCAGCCCGGCACCGGGCGGCCGGTGGTGCCGGGGCCGCTGTCGGCGTCGGCGGCGGCGAGGACGATGTGCAGCAGTTCGGTGGTGCCGAGGCCGTTGATCAGCCGCAGCCCGGTCCTGGCGTACCAGGCCGTCCAGACGGCGTCGGGCAGGTGCTCGCCGGCCGAGACGCAGCGGCGCAGCGAGGACAGGTCGGCGGCCGAGCCGGCGTCGAGGAGGCCGAGCATCGCCCGGTAGGCGGTGGGCGCGGTGAAGAGCACCGAGACCCGGTGCCGGCCGATGGCGGCGAGCAGCTGCTGGGGCCCGGCCCGGTCCAGGAGCACGGCGCTCGCCCCGGCCCGCAGCGGGAAGACGAGCAGCCCGCCGAGGCCGAAGGTGAAGGCGAGCTGCGGGGAGCCGGCGAAGACGTCGTCCGGGCGGGGCCGCAGGACCCGCGCGGAGAAGGTGTCGGCGGCGGCGAGGACGTCCCGGTGGAAGTGGACGCAGCCCTTGGGGCGGCCGGTGGTGCCGGAGGTGAAGGCGATCAGGGCCACGTCGTCGGCGGCGGTGCCGGCGGCCGGTACGGGGCCGGGCGCCCGGCGGGCGGCGCGGGCGAGGAGGTCGTCGGGCCCGTCGCCGCCGTACGGGACGACCCTCAGGCCCGGGACGCGGGCGGCCGACAGCTCGTCGAGCGCCCTCGCGTCGCACAGGGCGAGGGCGCAGGCGGCCGTCGTGGCGGCGAAGGACAGTTCGGCGGCCCGGTGCTCGGCCGGGACGGTGACGGCGATGCCGCCGGCCTTCACGACGGCCAGCCAGCAGGCGGCGAGCCAGGGGGTGGTGGGCCCGCGCAGCAGCACGCGGTTGCCGGGCCGCAGTCCCAGCTCGCCGGTGAGCACCCCGACGATCCGGTCGACGCGCTCGCGCAGCTCCCCGTAACTCCAGGTCCCTCCCTCGCCGTCGTGGAAGGCGGGCCGCCCGGCGCCGAACCGCTCCGCGGTCCGGTCGAGGAGTTCGGCGGCGCAGTTGAGCCGTTCGGGGTAGTGGAGCCCCGGCAGCTCGAAGAGCAGCCGCGGCCATTGGGCGGCGGGCGGCAGCCGGTCGCGGGCGAAGCCGTCGACGTGCCCCGAGGGCGTCAGCTCCACGGCTCCGCCCCCTCGACCCGACATATCGTGTATATGACGGTGGTCACTAATCCGTGACATGGCCGGGTGTGGCGACCGGAATGCCCGGAGGTGTCGGAGGAGGCCCACATGCCCGCATTCTCACCCGATACCGTGCGCCTCGCGCCACCGGCCCCGAACTGGGCCGCGTCCGCCGGTGCTTGATCGACTGGTCGGGTCAGGGGGCCGGGCTTAGGGTCGAAAGGTGGACCGACCGGCCCACGGCTCCTGCGGTGAGGGCGCGACGCGCCATGAACGACAATGACTAGCACACCGAAGCCGACGACACCGGCGGTGGAACCCACCCCCACCGGCGCGGGCGACGGCAAGGGCATCGCCCTGTTCGTCATCGCCTCCTGCCAGCTGATGGTCGTTCTCGACATCACCATCGTCAACATCGCGCTTCCGCACATCCAGAGCGATCTGGCCTTCTCGACCACCAGCCTGTCCTGGGTGGTCAACGCCTACACGCTGACCTTCGGCGGCCTGCTGCTGCTCGGCGGCCGGGCCGGCGACATCCTCGGCAGGCGCCGCGTCTTCATCTTCGGCGTGCTGCTCTTCGGATTCGCCTCCCTGCTCGGCGGTTTCGCACAGGAGGGCTGGCAACTCCTCGCGGCCCGCGCCCTCCAGGGCGTCGGCGGTGCGATCGCCTCGCCGACCTCGCTCTCGCTCATCACCACCACCTTCGAGGAAGGGCCCGAACGCAACCGGGCCTTCGGCGTGTTCGCGGGCGTGTCGGCGGCGGGCGGAGCGATCGGCCTGCTGGCGGGCGGCGTCCTCGTCGAATGGCTCGACTGGCGCTGGATCTTCTTCGTGAACGTGCCGATCGCGCTGATGATCGCCATCCTGACGCCCCGTCATGTCCGGGAGTCCGAACGGCATCCCGGCCACTTCGACCTGGCGGGCGCGCTGACGTCGACGCTCGGCATGGTGGCGCTGGTGTACGGCTTCATCCGCGCGGCGCAGGAGGGCTGGAGCGACCCCTGGACGATCGCCTCGTTCTGCGCCGCCGTCGTGCTGCTCGCCGTGTTCATCCTGGTGGAGCGCCGGAGCCGGCAGCCGATCACCCCGCTGCACATGTTCGCCGACCGCAACCGCGCGGGCACGTACGGCATGATGCTCTGTCTGGCGGCGGCGATCTTCGGGATGTTCTTCTTCCTGACCCTCTTCGTGCAGCAGGTCCTCGACTTCAGCCCGCTGGAGGCGGGTCTCGCCTTCCTGCCGGTCAGCGCCGTGATCGCGGTGATCGCCGGCCTGACCTCCCAGTTCCTCCCGAAGTACGGCCCGAAGCCCTTCATGGTCGTCGGCGCCCTCTGCCTCGCGGTGGGCCTCTCCTGGCTGACCCTGACGGACGTCCACTCCACCTACGCGGGCTCGATCCTCGGGCCGATGCTCGTCTTCAGCGCCGGCATGGGCTTCATGTTCGTCTCGCTGACCCTGATGGCCCTCTCCAACGTCCAGCCCGCCGAGTCCGGCGCCGCCTCCGGCCTCCTCAACGCCACCCAGCAGGTGGGCGGTTCCCTCGGCCTCTCCATCCTGGTCACCGTCTTCGGCACCGCCAGCCGCAACGAGGCCGACGAACAGGTCCCCGCCTTCCTGGCCCAGGCCGGCCACCTGGAGAAGGCCCGCTTCGCCGAGACCGGCGAGCTGCCGCCCCCCTGGGCCGACCAGGTCCTCACCTCCGGCGTCTCCGCCGGCTTCATCGTCGCCGCCGCCTTCGCCGTGGTCGCCCTCCTCATCGCCATCTTCGTCATCCAGGTCCGCCCCTCCGACATAGAACGCCTCAAGGGCGGGATGATGCCCGGCGGCTGAGCCCCGGGAAAAGGAAATTCCTCAGGGGGGATCCTGGGGGTGTCATGCGCGGAAATTGGCCGACCGCATTCGGTCGGCCGATCGCCGCGCATGTTCCACGCATCCGCGCGCGCATACGCAGACGCATGAATTTCGCGGAAAACGATGTGCACCAAGCTGCCACCGCCTTGGCAGGATTCGGCCACACGGCAGGGAAGTCGCAGATCAGGGAAGTCACCCGAGTCGACCGCCGCTCTGCTCGAACAATTTTGGGAGCGCAGTCGTCAACCGATGGGTTGTGGACCGCGTCCCGGCCCGCATAGCTTTTGCCCGTCGCTCGGCCGAGCGGCAGGCAAAGGGCCTCGGATTCCCGAGAGCGGCCCCTTGAACACATGCGGCCGGATTGGATGTGAATTCCCGTGAACAACTACGACGGTGACATCTCGCTGATCGAGGAGATCTCCGAGCAGGACTTCGACGGCGTCGCCTACGGCGCGTGCTCGACCAACACGTTCTCGCTCTCCGACTTCCTCGGAAACCAGGGCGGCTGGTGCACGCTGACCAAGGAGTGCCAGCCCAACTGCAACTGAGCCCGCAGGGCCGGGCACGGACCAGGGGCGGGGAGCGGCTCATGCTCCCCGCCCCCGGCGCAACGTGGCAATCTATCACCGTCCGCGCAGGGAGCCGGAGCATTGATCTCGCCCGCGAAGCTTTACCCCGAACTCGACAGCGTCGAGATCCGTGAAACCATCGAGCCCCTCGGCGTCTTCGCGTCCGCCGTCCACGGCACCCTCTCGGCCCCGTCCGACGCCGCCCCGGAGGCCCCCTCGGCCGCCGCGCTCGCCTGGACGCTGGAGCCGGAGACGTATCCCTTCCAGCGCGTGATCCGGCGACTGGCCCTGCCGGCCGCCGACCGGCTCCTCCCCGAGGACCTCACGGAGGCCGTGGCCGACCCGGACGCCTTCGCGCTGCAGGTCCTCGCCAGGGCCGAGGTCCGGCTCCGCGACACGGCCACCCGCACCCTGGTCGCCGCCGTCAACAAGGCCGCCGCCGAAGGGGCGTTGCGCGGGGCCACCCCGGAAGAGCGCTACCAGGACTTCGTCACCCGGGCGTGGCACGACGCCGTGGAGCCCTTCCCCGTGCTCCGCTCCGCGGCCGGCCACGTCGTGCGCAACGCCCGCGAGGCGGCGCGGGAACTCCTCCGGCGGCTCCACGCCGACCGCGCGGCGGTCTCCCGCTTCTCCGGCATCGCCCCCGGCGACCCGCTGCTCTCCATCGGCGGGGCCGACGGCGACGCGCACGCCCACGGCAGGGCGGTCGGCATCCTGACCTTCGCCTCGGGGGCCCGCCTCGTCTACAAGCCGCGGGACGTCTCCTGCGAGGCCGCCTTCGAGACCGTCGTCGCACGCGTCAACGCGGAGGCCGGCTGCGCCCTGCCCGCCGCCCGCACCCTGGCGCGCGACGGCTACGGCTACGTCGAGTACGTCGAGCGGCAGGACGTCGGCGCGGACAGCGCCGCCTTTCTGCGGGCCTGCGGCCAACTCGCCGCCGTGTTCTACCTGCTGGACGCGCGCGACATGCACTTCGAGAACATCCTGCCCACCCGCCGCGGCCCGGTCGCCATCGACCTGGAGACGCTGCTGCACCCCGCCCGGGTGCACACCGGCCCCACCCGGGAGGCCGAGGGCAACGCCTACGACGAGATCGGCCGCAGCGTCTACGGCATCGGGATCCTCCCGCTGGTCCTCGCCGGCAAGGACGAGGACTCCGGTCACGTCGACCTCGGCTTCCTCGGCGGCGACAACCAGGGCGTCTCCCCCTTCAAGACGATGGTCTTCGAGCACCCCTTCACCGACCGGATCAGGGTGCACCTCCAGGCCCGCCCGGCCGAACAGCGCTCCACCGTGGTCCGGGAGACCGGCGAGCCGGAGATCCACGCCCTCGCCGGACAGATGGCCGACGGCTTCCGCCAGGTGTGCGAAGCGGTGATGCGCCGCCCCTCCTGGTGGACCGGGCTCCTCCGGCGGATCGCGCCCTCCCTGCGCCTGCGCTACATCCACAACCCCACGTCGCAGTACGCGCAGATCCTGCGCATGACGGCCTCCGCCGCCGCGATGGCCGACCCGGAGCTCGCCCGGGCCCTGCTCCACCGGATCGCCATCCCCTCCCGCTTCTCCGACCGGCGGCTGATCGGCTCGGAGCTGCGGCAGATGGCCGAACGCGACGTCCCCTACTTCACCGTGCCCGCCACCGGCACCGCCGTCCACGACTGCGACGGCGCGGACACCGGCGTCCGGATCGACCGCCCACCGCTGTCCCGGGCCCTCGCCAAGGCCGCGGCGCTCGACGAGCAGGTGGTGCGGCGGCAGCTGAGGCTGCTCCACTCGGCCTTCTGCTCCCGCTTCCCCGACAACCACCTCTCCGGAGGGGCCCCCTGGAACGGCCGGGCCGCCGCCGGCGAGCGCACCGGTCTGGAACGACTCGCCCGGTCGGTCGCCGACGCCCTCACCGCCGGCAGCCTCCCCGACCAGTACGGCCACCTGCCGACCACCTGGATCGGCCCGCTGGCCTCCGCGCAGGCCGCCCGGCCCTGGCCCTCCGGCGTCCTGGGGTACGACCTCTACACCGGACGCACCGGCCCCGCGCTCGCCCTGGCCGCGGCCGCCGCCCACTTCGGCGACGCCCGCTACGAACGGGTGGCCCGCGAGGTCTTCGCGCGCAGCGCCGGCATCCTCACCGACGGCGTCTACGAGCTCCGCAGCATCCGGCAGAGCGGAGCCGGCGCCTACACCGGAACCACCGGCCTGCTGTTCGCCCTGGCCGAGGCCGGCCGGATCCTGCGGGAGCCCGGCTGGGTGAAGGCGGCCCAGGGCGCCGTACCGCTGGTCGTGGAGCAGCTCGGCCCCGGGGACACCCCGGAGGTGATCTCCGGGATCTCCGGCATCGCCACGATGGTCGCCTCGATCGGCGGCGACCATTGCGCCGGCACCCTGGACGCGCTCGCCGACCGCCTGCTGCGCCACGCGGCCGAGCCGACGGGCTCCTGGTGGGAGCAGTCGGGCTTCGCGCACGGCGTCTCCGGGGTCCTGCACGCCCTCGCCGTCCTGCGCGACCACGTCGGCGACCGGGTCGACGGAGCGATCGAAGCCCTGACGGACCGTCTGGAATCCTTCTACGTCCCCGGCGAGCGGAACTGGTCCACCAACTCAGCCTTCCCGGAGCGGTTCTCGACCGGGTGGTGCCACGGCGCCGCCGGCATCGCCATGGCGCTGTCCGCGGTGAGCGCCCGGACGGCGGACGAACGGGCCGCCGCGCGCCTGGAGACCGCCCTCGACCAGACCTTCCGGCAGGGCTTCGGGCGCAACCTCACGTGGTGCCACGGCGACCTCGGCAACATCGACATCGTCCGGCGGATCGCCGGCTCCGACCGGGAACTCCTCCACGGGGACCTCCTCGACCGGGCCGCGGCCGTCGAGGCGAGCCGCCTCGGCCCGGACGTGATCGCGGAGAAGCTCGCCGACACCGGCTCCCGCTACGCCCACACCGACAGCGCCATGGTGGGCTCCTCCGGGGTGCTGCTGCACCTCCTCGGCCGCCTCGACGGCGCGCGGCCCCGGGTGTCGCCGATCTGGCACGGATCCCTCTGATGGGACGCCGGGTTCCGTCCGTCACCCAGGTCACCCAGACCGAGTGCGGACTGTGCTGCTGCGTCGCGGTGCTCGGATACCACGGCCGCACCGAGGACTTCGCGACCGTGCGGGAGGACCTGGAGGCCGGCCGGGACGGGCTCGGCGCCAAGCAGCTCGCGGACTTCCTGCGCTCGCGGGGCATGGACGTCAAGGCGTTCCGGGCCCGGAGCGTGGAGGCGCTGCGCGGCTTCACCGAACCGGTGATCCTCTTCTGGGAGGACTACCACTTCCTGGTCCTGGAGCGCTTCGACGGCACGACGGCCTGGGTGATGGACCCGGCCGTCGGCCGCAGGCGCCTCACCCGCGAGGCGCTGGAGGCAGGCTTCTCCCAGGTGGTGATCGCCGCCTCCCCGGGCCCGGACTTCGTCCGGCAGACCCTGCCCTCCTTCCGGCACTGGCGGTCGCTGCCCCTGGTCCCGGCCGACGCCGGCCGCCGGATCGGCCTGGTCGCCCTGCTGTCCCTCGGCTCCTACGCGGCGGTCCTCGGCATCCCGGCCCTGACGAAATGGGCCGTCGACCGGGACGACGCCTGGAGCGACCTGTCCCAGACGGGCCTGGTCGCGGCCGTGGTCGCGGCCGCCGCGACCGGCTATCTGCTGCTGTGGATGCTGCGCACCGCCGCCCTGGCGGGGCTGATCGCCGTGATGGGCCGTCACCTGATGAGCCACGTCTTCAGGAGACTCCTCTCCCTGCCCTTCAAGTTCTTCGCCACCCGGCAGCCGGGCGAGCTGCTGTTCCGCCTGAACACCGTCAACAGCGTCCGGGACCTGCTCTCCTCGCGGATCGCCCAGGGCGTCCTGGACGTCGGAACCCTGGCCTGCATCGGCGTCTACCTCTTCGTCACCGAGTGGCGCATCGGCCTCCTGGCGCTCGGGCTGCTCCTGCTGAACGCCGGCGTCCTCTGGCTGGGCCGGCACCGGGTGAAGGAGGTGACGGACACCGAGCTCGCGCTGCTCTCCCGCTCCCAGTCCACCCAGCTCGACGCCGTCGTGTCCGTGCCCACCATCAAGATGGGCGGCTACGCCGGCCGGTTCGCCGACGAATGGGAGACGACCTACCGCGCCTCGCTGGACGCCATGCGCGTCCGGATGCGGATCCAGCAGGGCTGGATCTCCGGAATCGCCGCCACCACCCAGATGTTCGGCCCGCTGGCGCTGCTCCTCGCCGGCCTGCACTTCGTGTCGCGGGGGACCGTGACCGTCGGCTCGGCCATCGCCGTGCAGGCGGTGGCGGGCACCTTCTTCGCCCTGAGCTCCTCCGTCTTCCAGATGCTGACGGAGATCACCGAGACCTCCCGCTACGTGAGCCGGCTCAGCGACATCACGGCCCACGAGAGCGAACCGGAGGGCGGGCCCCTCACGGAGCTCCCCGACACCTCGGTACGGCTGCGGGGGGTGTCGTTCCGGTACACCCGGCACAGCAGGCCGGTGCTGGACGACGTGTCGCTGGAGATCCCGGCCGGCGCGAAGGTGGCGTTCGTCGGCGCGTCCGGTTCGGGCAAGTCCACCATCGGGCGCGTCGTCTGCGGCCTCCACCAGCCCACCGGCGGCACCGTCGAGTTCTCCGGCCGCCCCATGAGCGCCTACCGGACCGACTTCCTGCGCGGGCAGATCGGGTACGTCCCCCAGGAGGTGCACCTGCACAACCGGACCGTCCTGGAGAACCTGACCCTGGGCCAGGACATCGACGAGGCCACGGTCCGGGAGTACTGCGCGGCCGTCGGCATCCTCGACTTCGTCGAGGAACTGCCTATGGGGCTGCGGACCCTGGTGTCCGAGATGGGCGCGAACTTCTCCGGCGGGCAGCGCCAGCGGCTGGCCGTCGTACGGACCCTGCTGCAAAGGCCGCGGATCATCGTCATGGACGAGGCGACCGCCTCGCTGGACACGGCCAACGAGCGCCGGGTCTCCCGGATCATCGCCGAGACCGGCGCCACCCAGATCGTCATCGCGCACCGGCTGGCGACCATCCAGGACGCCGACCTGATCCACGTGCTCGACCGCGGCCGGATCGTGGAGCGCGGGACGCACGAGGAACTCCTGGCCCTGGGCGGGGTGTACGCGGGGCTGTACGCGGAGCCGGTGGCAGGGGCCGTATGAGCGCCGCAGAGGCGCCGGCGGGGGCACGGCCGCCCCGACCGGGCCCGTCCGTAGAACGAAAGGTGCTGTGATGATCGAGGTCCGGAACCTCACCAAGCGGTACGGCGCGAAGGTCGCCGTGGACGGCCTGTCGTTCACCGTGACCCCGGGCAGGGTGACCGGATTCCTCGGCCCCAACGGCGCCGGCAAGTCCACCACCCTGCGCATGATCCTCGGCCTGGACGAGCCCACCGCCGGCCGGGCCACCGTCTGCGGCGCCCCCTACCGGAGCCTGGCCCGCCCGCTGACCCGGGTGGGCGCCCTGCTCGACACCAGGGCCGTCCATCCCGGCCGCAGCGCCCGCGACCACCTGCGGGTCCTCGCCGCCTCCCACGGCCTGCCCGCCGTCCGGGCCGACGAGGTCCTGGAGCAGGTCGGCCTCACCGCGGTGGCCCGGCAGCGGGCGCGCGGCCTCTCCCTCGGCATGGGGCAGCGGCTCGGCGTCGCGGCCGCGCTGCTCGGCGACCCCGAGGTGCTCGTCCTCGACGAACCGGTCAACGGGCTCGACCCCGAGGGCGTCCGGTGGATCCGGGAGCTGATGCGGGCGCTGGCCGCGCGGGGACGGACGGTGCTGGTCTCCTCCCACCTGATGAACGAGATGGCGGTGACCGCCGACCACCTCGTCGTCGTCGCCCGGGGGCGGCTGCTCGCGGACACCTCCGTGGACGCCTTCGTCGCCGCGCACTCGGACACGACCGTCCTGGCCCGGGTGTCGGATCCGGAGGGCATGCGGCGGGCGCTGCGGGAGCGCGGCATCGGGTCCGTGCGGCAGGACGACGCGACGCTCGCGGTGAGCGGCGCCTCCGCGGAGCAGGTCGGGCTCGTCGCGAGCGCCGCGCACATCACCGTGTTCGGGCTGGCCGAATCCGGCAGTTCGCTGGAGGAGGCGTTCATGAGACTCACCCAGGAACACGCCGAATACCGGGCCTCGACCGGAGGGATCCGATGAAACACGCCGTGGCCGCCGAATGGGTCAAATTGACGACTCTGCGGTCCCCGAAATGGTCCCTCGCGGTCTATCTCGGCCTGATGATCGCGCTGGCATTCGTCTACGGGACCTTTTCCGACGAAAGAATGCTCACGTCCCCTGGGTTCGACCCGGTGGGCCTCGGCCTCTCGGCCGTGCCGCTCGGCGCGATCGTCCTGGTGGTCATGGGGATCCTCGCGGTCACGGGCGAGTACGCGTCCGGGTCGATCAGGACCAGCCTGCTCGCCGTCCCCGACCGGGCCCGCTTCTACTACGCCAAGGTGGGACTGGTCAGCCTGGTCGGCGGAGCACTGGCGGTGGCGGGCGTCGTACCGGCCTTCCTGATCGTGCAGCACGGCATCGGGGAGCACGCGGCGCCGGCCGAGGCGGGCACGGCCGGCCATGTGCTGGGGGCGGTGCTCTACACGGCGCTCCTGGTGGCGTTCTCCATGGGCGTGGCGACGCTCCTGCGCTCCGGGGCGGCGACGCTCTCCCTCCTGCTCCCGCTGTTCTTCATGCTCTCCACGATCCTGAGCAACATCCCGGTGGTGGGGGAGGCGGCGCGGTTCCTGCCGGACGTGGCCGGCGGCAGGGTGCTCGGCGCCGCGGAGCCCGAGGGGGCCCTCGGGCCCTGGTCGGGGCTCGGCGTACTCGTCCTGTGGACGGCCCTCGCGGTGGGCGCCGGACGGTGGGCGACGGTACGGCGCGACGCCTGAGAGAAATCCGTGGTCCGGCCCCCGCGCATCGGCGCGGGGGCCGGACCTTTTTCCGTCGGAATTCCGTTGTGTGCGCTCGGTGCCGCCCGGTCTATGCGTTCAGCGAATGCGGAGAGGACAGGCTGGGAGACGTCCTCCGGAGACGGAGGGCGACGTGTTCGGAATTTCGGCTGACGAATGATTCCCGAACGTTTTTCATTCGGGCCGTCCGGTCCTCACGAAGGAGAAGATCATGGAGAAGATGCAGGCCGACGTCCTCGGCGGCTACGACGAGTTCGAGCTCGTCGAGATGGGCGAGGCGGACGTCTACGGCGGTACGACCTGGAGCTGCGCCATCGTCACCGCGGTGGCGACCCTGGTGTCCGCCTCCGCCTGCCCGACCACCAAGTGCACCAGCCAGTGCTGATCCGCTCGGCGGCTCTGATACGCGCGGCCGGCTGAGCCGGACCCGTCGCGGCGGCCACGTCGGACGGGGCGGGGCGGGCCGGACCGAGGTCTCACGACCCCGGGCCGGACCCGCCGGTCCTCCGCCCCGTCCGACGTCCCGGCCACGCCCCCTTCCCTCTTCCCGCCCGACATCCCACGACCCGGAGGTGCGGTAGCCATGGGCGCTCGCCCGGAATCACGTCGGACCGCACGACGCGTGCCGGCCGTCACCCAGGTCGCCCAGACCGAGTGCGGCCTCTGCTGCTGCGTGTCCCTGCTCCGCTACCACGGGCGGGACGAGGGCGTCTCCGAGGTCCGGGAGGACATGGACGCCGGACGGGACGGACTGAGCGCCCGGCAGCTGTCGCGGTTCCTGGAGTCCCGCGGCATGCGCAGCCGGCTGCTGAGCGCCCGGAGCGTCGCCGCGCTCACCCGGTTCACCTCACCCGTGATCCTCTTCTGGGACGACCACCACTTCGTGGTCCTGGAGAGTTTCGACGGCGAGCAGGCCGTCGTCATGGACCCGGCCGTCGGCCGCCGCCGGCTGACCGGCGACGAACTCGCCGGGCACTTCAGCGGCGTGGTCGTCACCGCCGAGCCCGGGCCGGAGTTCCGCCGGCTGCGCCGCCGGCCCTTCGCCGACTGGCGGACGATGCCCCTGCTGCCCGAGGGCGCGGGGAGCCGGATGGCCGGAGTCGGCGTCCTGTCCCTGGCCGCCTACGCCGCCGTCCTCGGGATCCCGCTGCTCACCGAGTGGTCCGTGGACCGGTTCTCCGGCTGGAGAGAGCTCGGCGACCACCTGTGGGTCATCGGCATGGTGGTCGGCGCCGCGCTCGGCTACCACCTGCTGCACCTGCTGAGGATCGTGCTGCTGTCCTCGCTGGTGTCGGTGCTCGGACGGCACCTGATGGACCACGCGTTCACCCGTCTCCTGTCGCTGCCGTACCGGTTCTTCACCACCCGCCAGCCCGGCGAGCTGCTCTTCCGGCTCGGCAGCGTCAACGCCGTCCGCGACATGCTCTCCTCCCGGGTCGCGCAGGGCGTCCTCGACCTCGGCACCATGGTCTGCGTCAGCGGCTACCTGCTGCACGCGGAATGGCGCCTCGGGCTGATCGCGCTCGCCCTGGTCCTCGCCAACGCCGGCTACCTCGCCACCACCCGGCAGCGGGTCCTCGAAGCCGTCGACATGGAGATCACCCACCTGGGCCGGAGCCAGTCGCTGCAACTGGACGCCATCGTCTCCATCCCGACCATCAAGATGGGCGGCTACGCCGACCAGTACCTCGACACCTGGCGCGAGACCTACGCCGACTCGCTGGAGGCGATGAAGGCGCGGATGCGGCTGCAGCAGGGCCGGGTGGCCGGAGTGGCCGCCACGATCCAGATGTTCGGGCCGCTGGTGCTGCTGCTCGCCAGCCTGTACTTCGTCGGCCAGGGCACCATCACCATCGGCGGGGCGATCGCGGTGCAGACCGTCTCCGCCACCTACTTCGCGATCTCCACCTCGGTCTTCCAGGCGTACGCGGAGTTCACCGAGACCAGCCGCTACATGGCCCGGCTGAGCGACATCACCCGCGCCGAGCCCGAGGGCGCCGGCGGCGACCTGAAGGAGCTCGCGTCCCCCTCGGTCGAGCTGGACCGGGTGTCCTTCCGCTACACCCGGCACAGCGAACCCGTGGTCCGCGAGGTCAGCATGGACATCCCGGCCGGCGCCCGCGTCGCCCTGGTCGGAGCGTCCGGTTCGGGCAAGAGCACCCTCGCCCGGATCGTCTGCGGGCTGCACGAACCCACCTCCGGCTCGGTGCGCTTCGGCGGCCGGGAGGCCGCCGCGTACGACCGGGACTCCCTGCGCCGGGTGATCGGCTACATCCCGCAGGAGGTCCACCTGCACAACCGGTCGATCCTGGAGAACCTCACCCTGGGCCAGGACATCCCCGAGGAGACGGTCCGGGAGTTCTGCCGCGAGGTCGGCATCCTGGACTTCCTCGACGACCTGCCGATGGGCCTGCACACCCTGGTCGCCGAGATGGGCTCCAACTTCTCCGGCGGGCAGCGGCAGCGGCTCGCCATCGTACGGACCCTGCTCCAGCGGCCGACCATCCTCGTCATGGACGAGGCGACGGCCTCCCTGGACACCGTCAACGAACGCCGGGTGACCCGGCTGATCGAGAGCATCGGCGCCACCCAGATCGTCATCGCGCACCGTCTGTCGACCGTCGAGTCCGCCGACCTCATCTACGTGTTCGACCAGGGCCGGATCGTCGAGCAGGGAACACATTCAGAACTGATGGACGGAGGCAGCGTGTACCGGGATCTCTACGCGGCGACGGCCGAGGACGACGGCCGGACGGCCGAACTGCTGGCGGGAGGTGCCGGGGCATGAGCGAGAGCGCGGTGGCCGTCCAGGCCTTCCTCCCCTTCTACACCCATGTGGCGCCCCGCTCCGCGGTCGCCCGCGAGCTCCGCGCCCCACTGCTGCGGGCCGCCGCCCCGGACCGCCGCGACAGCGTGGTGGACCAGGCCCACGACGCCCTGCTGCGGATGGTGGAGACCCAGTCCTACCGGGCGCTCATCGGCGCGTTCCACACCTTCCGCGAAGGCCTCGGCCTGCCGATGGAATCCGGCACCGACACCGCCCTGCGCCGCTTCACCGCCCACCTGGAGGAGCCCGGCGTCCCGGCCGCCCTGCTGGAGAAGTACCCGGTGCTGCGGGCGCGGTTGACCACGATGCTGTCGAACTCCCTCGACGCCCACCGCGAGTTCCTCACCGCCTTCGCCGACGACCGGCCGCTCCTCGCGGAGGCCGGCCTCCTCGGGCCCGACGGCGGCGCGGGCGGCGAGGGTGACGGCCGCCTGCTGTCCGCGATCTCGCCCAGCGGCTCCGACCTGCACAACGACAACCGCCAGGTGCACATCCTCCACCTGGCCAACGGGACCCGGCTGGTGTTCAAGCCGCGGCCGCTCACCGCGGACGACTTCGTCCGCGACGTGTACCGGGCCGTCGACCCGTACCTGGAGCACGCGCTGGCCCGCTGCGTCCCCCGGTCGCTCACCGTGGGCGCGCACGGCTGGCAGGAGTTCACCGTGCCGGCCCCCATGGAGGAGGCGGACCAGCCCGGCCGCTACTTCTACCGGATCGGGGCGCTCGCGGTGCTGTTCGGCGCCATCGGCGCCACGGACCTGCACGACGAGAACCTGCTGGCCCGCGGCGAGCACCCGTGCGTCATCGACACCGAGACCATGCTCCGGCCGGACGCCGGGGTCGGTGACGACGAGCTCCCCGACGTGCTGATGAACCACACCAAGCTGTCCGTCGCCTCCACCATGCTCGTGCCGATGGTGAACCCGACCTCGCCGGTCGACTTCATCATGGCGGGCGTCGGAGTCGCCGGCGACCAGCAGTCCGCCATGACCAGCGCCGTGATCCGCGACCCCGGAACGGACGCCATCGCGGTGTCACGGGAGCCGTTCAGCTACCGGCAGGGCGACAACGTGCCCCGGCTCGGCGAGCGGCACCTGGTCGCCACCGACTGGTTCGACGCCATCCTGGCCGGCTGCCGCGCGGCCCTGGGCGCCCTGCGGGACGGCGCCGTCACCCGCGTCGTCGACGCGCACCCCGAGGTGCCGGTACGGCTCCTGCTGCGCTCCACGATGATCTACGGACGGTTCATCGACGCCTCCACGCACCCGAAGTACCTGGCCGACCCCGAGGAGGCCGAGCGGCTGTTCGGTCTCCTCAAGATGCACCAGGACTACCTGTCCCCGGAGGCGGAGCGCTTCGCGGCGGAGCAGGAACGCGCCTCGCTGCGCGTCGGCAACGTGCCCTACTTCGTCACCCGCGGCGACTCCGACGCCCTCGGCACCCTCGACGGCTCGACGCCCGGCGTGTACGCCGCGACCGCCTCCGGCTTCGCCCGGCGCGGCGTCGCCCACAACGCGGCCCGCAGCGACGCGTACCACCACTTCCTCCTGGAGGAGTGCTTCGGCGAGCTGTGCGGCGAGGACACCCCCGGCGGGCTCTCCGCCTCCGGCGTCTTCGGCGGTCCGCTGCTGACCGGGGCCCGCCCCGGCGGCTGGTGGCGCGGGATCGCCGAGCGGATCGCCGAGGTACGGGTCCCGGCCACCGGTCCCGACGGCCGCGAGGAGTGCGGCTGGGTCGGCGGCATCGGCCCCGACCGCGACGCCTCCACCATCACCCCGGGCAACTTCGTCTCCTTCCACGACACGGCCGGCGTGGCCGCCTTCCTGGGCCGCGCCGCCGCCCGCGACGAGCGCCTCGCCGGCCCCGCCGGCAGCGCCGGCCGCGGCCTCACCACCCTGCTCGCCAGGTACGGCGAGGCGCTGCTGCAGCGCCCCGAGTCGGTGTTCACGGGCGCCGCCTCGCTGCTCCTGGTCCGCCCCGAGGACCCGGCGACCGAGGCCGACCGGATGGCCGGGCTGCTCCGGGCCCTGGAGGAGCGCGAGGCGGAAGGCGAGGTGGAGACCGACCTCTCCAACGGCCCGGCCGGACTGCTGATGGTCCTCCTCGACCGCCTCCGCCGCGACGGCTCCGCCCTCCCCGCCGACACCCCGGCCGTCGAGCGGCTGACCGACCTGGCCCTGTCCCACCTGGGCCGGGAGCGGGAGGCCCACTGGTCGGACCTCGCCCACGGCGAGCTCGGACTGCGCTGGGCGGCCGCCCGCACCGGCTCCGTCCTGGGCCTCGAACGCACCGCCAAGGAGGCCGCGGACTGGCTGATCGGCCGCTGGGAGCGGGACGGCCTCCCGGCCGAGCACGGCTGGTGCAAGGGCGCCTCCGGCCTCCTGCTGGCCGGCTCGGAGATCCTCGCCGCGGCGGGCCGGGCGGACTGGCTGACCGAGCCCCGGCTGGCCGAGCTGCTCGGCCGGGCGACCGCCCTGCCGGCCGGCCGCGCGGTGGACCTCTCCGCCTGCCACGGCAGCAGCGGCGTCGTCCAGTGCCTCATCGGCGCGGGCCGCACCCTGGGACGCCCGGACCTCTTCGAGCGGGCCGCCGCCCACCAGGGCGAGGTCCTCGACCGGATCCGCGAGGACGGCTGGTTCACCGGCGCGGCCGGCCGCACCTCGCTGATCGGCTACATGCTCGGCTGGGCCGGCGTGGGCGACACCGACCTGATGGTCGACGCCCTCCTCGGCGGCGCCGACCCGGCCGGTCTGCGCCTCCCGCTGGAGCTGTCCGCGCCCTCCCGGCGCTGACCGCCCGCCTGTCCTCCGTTCCCACTCGTCGAAAGGGCTGCCGGGATGCGGCACTCGATCCTCCTCCCCGTCAACGCCACCCGTCCCGAGCAGGTGATCCCCTTCGCCAACCTCGTCAAATGGGGCGGCGCGGCCCGGCTGTGGCAGGGGCAGGGCCTCGTACTGGAGAGCCACCAGATCGTGAACTGGCTGGCCGGCGCCGGCATCAGGGTGCCCGCCGGGTTCGGCGTCTCCCTGATGCCCTACCGCTCGCCGTACAACGCGGCGGTCGAGGCCCGGTCGGTGGCGCTGGCCACCGGGCACGAGGTGGTGGCCGGCTACGGCCCGGGCTCCCTCGCCGCGCAGACCTGCGCCATGGGCCGCCCCTACCCCAGCCAGCTCACCGCCTGCCGGGAGTACCTCACCATCGTCCGGGACCTCCTCGACGGCGGGATCAGCGACCGCGAGGGGGAGATCTTCTCCGCCAAGGCGCAGCTCATGCCGTTCCACAAGCCGGAGGTGTCGCTGGGCCTGGGCGTGCTGCGGGAGCGGATGGCCCGGCTCGCCGGCGAACTGGCCGACGTGGCCATCACCTGGATGGCCTCGGCGGCCTACCTGGAGGAGTTCCTGATCCCGGCGCTGCGGGGCGCGAAGGAGCGGCGCCCGGAGGAGCCGGCCAAGGTCACCGCGTACGTCCCGGTGGCGCTGGCCGGCCCCGACCGGGACATGGCGGAACTGCTGCGGTCGACCGTCGGGGGCCACATCCGCTTCCCCCACTACCAGGCCGCCCTGCGGCGGGCCGGGATCCGGATCACCGGCGACGGCGGGGCCGACGACGTCCGCGCCCTGGTGGACGGCGGGATCTTCCTCTACGGGACGGCCGAGGAGATCCACCGGAAGCTGGACGCCTACCGGGCGCTCGGCGTGGACGAGGTGGTCCTCAACGTCACCGGGGTCGCCGCGCTGCACGGGCCCCGGGCCGCCGCGTCCGACCTCTACGAGCTCCTGAAGGCCGCGCCCTGACGGGTCCCCCCGCGGGCCCGGTCCAGGTCGCGGGCCAGATGGGCCCGGCGCCGGCCGTTCACGCGGCGGCTGCGCCGGTCCTCGGGGGTGCTGTACATCAGCTGGGTGTGGAAGTAGTTGACGTGCTCCAGGACGGCGAAGAGGGCGAACAGCAGGCCCGGGACGCTCCCGGTCCCCGGATCGTCGGCCACCGCCAGCGCGGTCAGCGGCACACCGAGCCCGAGCACCACCACGTTGACCACCCGGGCGGCGGCGAACCAGGCCGCCGCCGGCAGCGGCGCCCCGCCGCCGGCGGCCAGGGCGCGGAGTTTGGCCGTCCAGTACGCGGCGCCCTCCAGGAGCAGCAGGACGACCAGCGCGAACCCGAGGAGGTTGGCGGCGGTCGCCGGCACGCCGGCCACCCCGAACCAGACGGCCGCCTGCAGGGGGACGTTGACCAGTTCCCCCACCGCGAGCGACCGCAGCCGCCGCCGGAGGCCCGCCGTCACCGGCGCGCCATCTCGGCCACCAGGCGGTGCGCCCGCTCGGTGTCCCAGGAGAGCGCGGCGGCCCGGATGGCCTCGACGCCGGGAGGGACGTCCAGGCCCAGCTCGTCGGCGAAGACGGCCTGACATCGCTCGACCACGCCCAGCGCCCCGGCCACGTCGCCCTGCGCGCAGTAGGTGGCGGCGAGCAGCTGCCACAGCCTCTGCCGGTAGGGGGCCTCGGCGAGGACCGTCTCGATGCGGTACGCCAGCATCTCGGTCCGGTGGGTCAGCAGACAGGCGGTGAAGAAGTCCTGGCAGGCCTCGAAGCGGGTGTTGCCGAGGCCCACGGTGTGGGCGTGGAACCACCGGGTGGCCGGAAGCCGCTGGCCGAAGGGGCCGCGCCACAGGGCGAGGGCCTCGTCCAGGACGCGGACCGCCGCCTGGTGGTCGCCCGCGGCCAGCCGTTCCCGGCCCTGCCGGGCGAGCGCCAGGAAGCGCGACAGGTCGAGCTCGTCGGCGTCGACGGTGAGGGCGTAGCCGGTCTCCGCGCCCCGGCTGGTCGTCAGCCGCTTGCTCAGCCCCGGCTGCGCGGAGTCCAGGCCGCGGCGGAGCCCGGTGAGATGGCTCCTGATGTTGGCCACGGCGGAGCTCGGCGGCTCGTCCCACAGCAGCTCGGTCAGCTCGCCCATGCCGACGAACTGTCCCCGGCGCAGCAGCAGCGCGGTGAGCAGGGCGCGGCGGGCGGCCGACTGCATCTCGGCACCGCCCGCGATTCTCACAGGACCCAGCAGTCGGAAAAGCATTCGGGCTCCGTCACCTCTCGTGTGGGGTGCTGAGGCGTGGACCGGCCCCGGGCCAGCGGGGAACGCCGCCGACGGCATCGTGTGCCCTGGCGGTGTGATCGGCACCACTCCTCCCTCGGGGCCGAATATGGCAGTGCCTCAGGCGGGGAGGAACCAGGCCCGTTGGCCGCATCCGGCCAACCCGGTGCAGCATCCGGCCCGTTCGGCCTTTTCCTGCGGATCTCGCGCGGTGGCCCCTGGTGGCCCATGGGGAAACCTTTACCCTTCGAGCACGCACCTTCTACAATCCGGACAAGCACGCGTTGGCCAGACCCTCCCCCTGCCTTCTCCCGCGGAGTGCCTCTTGATCGTGTACCACATGGCGGTCCTTGGTCTCAGTGCGGCGGAAGAGGAGATCTACCGGCACCTGTTGCGCAATCCGGGGGTCGAACTCGACGACGTGCACGTCCTGTTACGGCAGGACCCGCTCGTCTCGGCGGCGGCGGTGCACCGCCTGCGGGAGCTGCAGGTCATCCGCGAGGACGACGGCAGGGCGTGGCCGCACAAACCGGAGCTGGTGGTCAACAGGCTGGCCCAGCAGCGCCTGGACGAGTTCTACAGCACCATCCGCACGCTCTCCGACCTGAACCCGCTCGTGGACGCGCTGAGGCGCGAGGCGCACGACCGCGGTACGCACTCCGAACAGGCCCCGGTGGAAAGGCTGATGGGGCTGCCGGCCATCCGCGAACGCCTGGACGAACTGGCGTTCTTCGCTCGTACGGAAGTCATGTCCTCCGAGCCCTACGACGCGCTCACCCCGGAGAACATCGAGCGCTCCCGCGAGCTGGACCTGCGCTGCCTGCGCCGCGGCGTCGTCCTGCGCAGCCTGGTCCGCGCCTCCGCCGTGGCGGACGACACCACGCGGGCCTACCTCCAGGAGCTGACCGATGCCGGGGCCCGGATCCGGGTCCTCGACGACCTGAGCGAGCTGATGATCGTCTACGACCGCCACACCGCGCTGGTCCCGGTCGACCCCAAGGTCACCTCCCGAGGGGCCCTCTGCTCCAGCGAGGAGGGGATCGTCACCGCCGTCGTCAACAACTTCGAGCGGCTGTGGGCGGGCGCCGCCGAGTTCGCCGGCGCGGCCGGACAGGGGGACGGCGCCCCGGACGAGCCCCGGCTGACCGACCTTCAGGTGCAGGTGCTCCGGGCGATGTGCACGGTCGCCAAGGACGAGACCGGCGCCCGCCAGGTGGGCGCCGCACTGCGCACCTACCGCCGCCACATATCGGAGCTGATGCGGATCCTGGGCGCGGAGAACCGCGCCCACGCGGCACTCCTGGCCCGCGAACGAGGCTGGGTCTGACGACGGTCGGCCGCCCAGGCCGTCAACCGTCCCCGAACTCCCGGGCGTCCGCCCACAGCCGCTCGAAGTGGTTGACGACCATGCCCACCATGCCGGGTTCCCCCGTCACGAACGCGCCCCTGCCGATGTCCGAGGGCACCACCGGAACCAGCACGGTCCGGCCGTCGTACACCACCATCGGGCCCTCGGAGGAGGGCAGCACCCGCACCCGCGCGCCCGCCTCGGCCAGCCGGCGCAGCTGCGCCACGACCGCCGGGGCGGCGAGCGCGGACCGCCACACCAGGAGCCGCACGTCGACCCCGCGCTCCAGCATCCCCAGGCACAGCGGCACCGTCACCCACGGGGTCCCGAGCTCGGTCTCCTCGCAGAGCCCGCCCGCGAGGACCTCGGAGCGGGCGCCCAGGGCGAGCTCCTCCACCCGGGCGCGCACCGCGGCGGGATCGGTGATCCGCTCCACCGTCCTGCCGTCCGCCGCCGGCGGGTCGACCTCTTCGCCCCGTCCCCCGGCGGCGGCCTCGTCCTGCAGGGAACGCACCATCGGATAGACCTGGGCGAGCCCCCGGGTGATGGTGTGCAACTCGGTCAGCAGCTTCTCCGCCAGCCGCCCCACCACCAGCTCCGGCTTCTCCGGCCACAGCACGCCGTCGTCCTCGACGACGGCCCCGAGGTCCTTGAGCCGCCGCACGACGGCCGCGCCGGTCCCGTGCGGGTGCCACGGCGCGGCGACGACGTCCTCGGCACTGCTGCCGGGATGCCGCAACAGATGGCGGTACGTCTCCTCCTCCGCGGGGGTGACTCCCAGGAACTGCATGGGGTGCATCGGTGGCGCTCCACAGTCGGTCGGTGACGAGTATGGAGAGGCGGTGGTCCGGGCGCGGCGCTCGCCCCCCGGACCACCGGGCCCGCCCCGGGCGCGCGGCCCGGGATCAGTCGTCCGGCGTCTCCTGCCAGCCGTTGACCGGCCCGCAGACGTCCGGGGCGCCGAGACAGCGGTCGTCCGCCAGGACGACACCACCGCCGGCCGGCGTACCGTTCCCCGCGAGTGCGCCGACCGCACCCCCGGTCGCGGACACGGTCAGCACCGCCGCCGCGATCCCCAGGGCGGCCCTGCCGATGACGGTACGCATCATGGTTCTTCCCTCCTCGGCGCGCGGGCGCCGACTCCTCGGAAGTGCCGGGACGGGATCCCCGACCCCTCCGGAAGCATCCCAGCGTTCCCCCGCCCCCCACAGACCCCCGGTTGGCACGCTCCTGCCTCCGCGCCGTGCACGATCCTGCCAACCGGGTCCGCGCGTCAGATGTCCCTGAACTCCTATACATGCAGCCTGACCTGCTGGTTCGCCTCGCGCGCAAGATCATCTTGCACAAATGCTGCACAGCGCGTCCGCGAGCGTCTCACGCGGCACGGCCGTACATGGATCGGACGGCCCGCCGGACCTTGTCGCCTGCCCCGGCGACCCTGTGGACGTAGTTACGCAAAGTGAACGCCGGATCGGCGTGTCCCAGGCGGTCCGCGAGGGTGTAAATGTCCACCCCGCCGTCCAGCATCATCGACGCGTACAGGTGCCTCAGCGCGTGCATCATCTTGTCGCGGGACTTCTCCCACCGCCGGCCGGGGCTCTCCGAGTCGAGAGGCTTGATGAGCCCGACGGCGGCCAGCGCTGGCTTCCAGACATAGCTGTTGAACCAGTTGGACTGGATCGGCTTCTTCTCTCTGCCGTAGAAGAACAGCTTCGCCGTCACGGGCTCGCCAACCCTCGTGCGCCAGGGGAGGGTGACCTCGATCGGCGGGAACTTCTCGGAGTGCTCCAGGATGGCCTCGGCCACGTCCTCGCCGAGCTCGACCCACCGGTCCTTCGGGTCGTCCTCGGTGCCCCCCTTCGGGTTGTCGAAGACCAGCACGGGACCGTCGTGGGCGACCTGGCGCCGAATGTGGACCATGGGGCCGTCCTCGTGCTCCCAGTCGATGTCGTCGGGGCCGAAGCCGAAGCACTCACCCTGGCGCATCCCAAGCCCCCTCCCCGAGTCGACGAGGGCCTTGTAGCGCTCGGGCAGCTCCGCGCGCACCTTCTCCGATTCGTTCCAATTGATCGTCAGCTCCTTCGCTGACGTACTGCCCCGCTTCGGCCTCACCGCCTGCACCGACCTAGCCAGGCACGGATTCTTGCGGATGCGGTCGTCGTCCACGGCCAGGTCGAAGGCGGACTGGAGGTTCGCGAAGACGAGGCGCAGCGTGGAATCCTCCAGCAACTCCCGGCGGCCGGCCAGCCAGTCCCGGATCGCGGTCGCGCTCACATCCTTGAGTTTCAGCTTTCCCAGTGGCGTGCCGATCACGTGGAGCCGCATTCGCTGCTCGTAGCGCTGGAGGGTTCGCGGGTTGTCGAATCGCAGGCCCGACATCCAGGTCTGCACCCATTCGCTGACCCGGACTTCGCCGTCAGCCGGGTTGATGTACGTGTTGGCGTCAACCTCCGCGCGCATCTTGTTCTCGTAAGCCTTGGCTTCGGTCTCGGTCCGGCACAGCTCGGACTGCTGGATGCCCTCCGGGTCGCGCCAACGGGCCTGCCAGCGTTTGCCTTTGCCGTGGGCCTTCGACTGGAACTTGCCCTTGTGCTGGCGGCAGACGAGCGCCTCGGGGTGGCGTTCCTGGCAATCCTCGGGGGCAGTGTGGGGGCAGTCGAGAGCAGACTGAGGCGGTCGGCTCCAGTGCCAGTTGTCGTAAGGCAACGCAAATTCTCCTCGTGACGCGAAGGGAGGGAGAGAGGGCCCGGCTGAGGGTTACGGGTTCTGCTCGGCCTTTTGGGCGGCCCACCAGGCTTCGACGTCGTCCCAGTCGTAGCGGAGGTGTCGGCCGACACGGACAGCCGGAGGTCCCTCCTGGCGATGCCGCCACTGGTACAGCGTGGTGACGGGCACCTGGAGGAAGGCGGACACCTCTTTGGCCGTGGCCTTTGGACGCCGCGCGGATCGCTGCGGCGGGGAAGCGGTCACCGCTTCCAGCCCGAGAGCAGCATCATGTACGTCAGTCGGGAATTCAACCCGACTGTCTGAAAGGCGTGTTGCGTCACGTGCGGACTCCGTCCGCTCTGGCCCCATTGCGGGCGATGAGGGCAATGACCTCGGCCAGGCGACGCTTCCGGCAGTGCCGGACTGTTCGACCTCGCGTTCATCCCATCACATGCTGATGCGATCAGTGAGTACGCGAGGGCGGAGTGAGCGGGACGTGTCGTGAGGCGGCGTCATACACCCATGCGTGTGAAGCATTAACACTCTAAAAATCACTTATGCCTACTGTTATTCAATTCATCCGCACTCATGTGAATCGGGAGGCACAGCCATGCCCACCTTCGCCCCAGCCCGCCTGACTGCCGCGCGAATCGTTCGCGGCCTGACCCAGCCGGAGCTCGGTAAGCGGATCGGCAAGACCGGCAACGCGATCTTCACGTACGAGACGGGTCGCGCTACCCCGCCGCCACACGTCGTCGGACTCCTCGCCCTGGCCTTGGGTGTCGGTGCCGCCGACCTCTTCGCGCCCGACCCGGACGACCCGGTCCTCCAGGCCCTCGCCGACATCCGCCCCTGTGTCTGCATGGAAGCCGCTGTCGAGCCGACCGCAGCGTGATCCCGAACATGCGAAAGGCCCCGCGCTTCCCGCAGGGCCCTCGCCAGCGACCGGCCTCACCAAAGCCCGATCAACCCTTCCACGAAAAAGGATATATCGCCATGGAGCATGTCGTCTTGTCCCGCGAAGAATCTCGGGCGAAGCGTGAGGCCCATCGCCGCGCGAAGCCGCCCGCGTCGCTGCCGTTGGTCTACTGGCCTGACGACTTGGAGTCGTACACCCCGACGGACCACACCCGTGAGGCATATGAGCGGGCCGCGTCGTGGTGGCGGGGCCTTCCGGAGCGACAGGCGCTCAAGGACTACGTTCCCGTCGACCGGGAGGGGTACGGACAGGGGTTGCTGCTGTCCGGGCCGTACGGCACCGGGAAGACCACCCTCGCGGCGGCGGTGTTGCTGTCGAGCTGGTTCAACGGCCGGACGAAGGTGATGTTCGTTCGCTTCGTGGATCTGCTCGAAGCCAACCGTCCGCAGCAGTCGTACATCCGCCCCGACGGTCTCGAAGACGTGTCCGACATCGAGCGGGCGCACGACATCGTCAAGGGAGTGCGCGAGACGGACCTGCTGCTCCTGGACGATGTGGGCCGGGGCAAGGCGTCCGAATTCGCGGCCGGCGTCATTGAGGACGTCATCCGCGGCCGGTATCTCGCAGGTAAGCCGACGATCATCACGTCCAACTTGGAGCCGGACGAGTGGAAGGGGCGCTACGGCGAGGGCGTCGCGGACTTCCTGTACCAGGCATTCGCCGACATCGTGTACATCGGCGGCCCGTCCTTGCGGGGGCGGTGATGGCGAGCCGAGAGCGGGCATCGGCTGAGGGGGCGGCGGCCTATGCCAGCCGGGAGGAGGCGGGTGGAGGCGCGCCGCTCGTCGAAACGTTCCGGTCGCTGCTGTTTGACGCGACGCAGATGCGAAGGATTCCGAGGTCGCAGGCGCTGGTCGAGGGGCTGCTTGCGACGGACTCGCTCGCGTGGTTCTGGGGCCCTCCTGGGCAAGGAAAGTCGTTCCTCGCGCAGGACATCTCCGCGCACGTTGGCGCGGGGCTGGAGTGGCAGGGGCGCCCGGTGAAGCAGGGGCCGGTGATCTACGTCGTGGCCGAGGGCGGAGGGGGGTATCCGGACCGGATCGAGGCGTGGGAGGAGTATCACGACCGTCCCATGGAGGACGTGTTGTTCTTCCACCACCCGCTCCAGTTCCTCAACGATGCCCAGGTTGCTGCGTTCCTGATGCTCGTGGCCGAGGTGCGGCCGGCGCTGGTGGTGGTGGACACGCAGTCGCGCTGCATGGTCGGGCACGACGAGAACCTTTCGGTGCCGATGACGAAGTTGATCGCGGCGCTGGATCTGATCCGTACGGCAGCCGGCGGCGCCTGCGTCCTGACGCTCCACCACGGCGACCGTGCCGGGAGGAACCCGCGGGGCTTCTCCGCGATCGACGGCGCTGCCGACACCTTGATCAAGGTCACTCGCAGCGGGAAGGGCCCTGTGAAGCTGGAGGTCACGAAGCAGAAGGACGCCGAGCAAGGGGAGCCGATGAAGCTGCCGCTGGATAAGGCGGGCCGGAGTCTCGTCGTAACCCGCGGGGCGATGGCCAACTGTAACTCTGGATGTAACTCTGGGGATGCTCCGCAGACGTGGGAGACGCTCGGTCTGACGAGCCTCCAACGTGACATCTACGTGACACTGCGGGAGGACGGAAAGCGCAGGATCGCTGAGCTCGCGCAGACCTTCGGGAAGGCCCGCCAGAACATCAATAGTGCCGTGAACGTGCTGGTCAAAGCGGGTCTGGTAGTTCGAGAGAGCCCTTGGGTGATGGCCACCTCCGAGCCCTCCGTGGGTCCAGAGGAAGCGGGTTTGTAACGTGTAACTTTCTGTCACTTTCGCTTGGAAGTTACATCTGGGGCACATGTAACGCGACAACACCCCCTCTTTAGGGGTGTCGCTACAGCCGGACAAACAGCGAGCGACAGGAGAAGCGAGGAGAACCTGATCGGCGAAACAGACTTACCCCCACCTGCGTCGTGAGCCGGGTGATGCTGTGCGAAGCGGTCTTCCGACGAGTCGGGATCAACCGCAGATGTCGCGGAGGTTGGACTCGCCAGACGCTTTCGACCGGATCGATCACTCCCGCCGGCGCGGAATTCCTGTGAGCTGGGCGCCGTGCCCCTTCATGGGTGCGACTTGCCCAACGACCCAACCGCGGCCGATGGAACCGGCCAACGCGATGATCCAATGCACCAGCTCGATGCGACGAAGGCCGAGGTCGATCACCTTCCCGCCGACGACGATGC
Source organism: Streptomyces sp. NPDC047974 (assembly GCF_040653375.1). NCBI lineage: Bacteria > Bacillati > Actinomycetota > Actinomycetes > Kitasatosporales > Streptomycetaceae > Streptomyces > Streptomyces sp. NPDC047974. The sequence continues at coordinate 99,422 of NZ_JBEZNU010000024.1, read as the reverse complement.
GGATGTGGGCGACGAGACGGCCGTGGCGATGAGATCGCGTGCGAGGCGTCATGCACATCGGCCAAATCGCCACGTACTCGTTGAGGTGGACGCCGGGGCGCCAGGTGGGAACGCGGGGGATCAACGTCCGTCCCTGGTCGTCCATCTGGAGGGCGGGATATTCGGCATCACCCCCGGAGAGAAGGAGTTCCTCGTACGCCGCAGGGGTCGGCTCCTGAGTCACAGTGCTCACGCCATAGTCCTTGCGTCTGGCCGAGACGAGGTCCCGGCGCCTGATCATCTTTGAAGACCCATACCGCATCGCACAAAAGATCCGATAATGCGCGAGCTGGCCGACTTTCTTCCGCAGCTAGCAGGCCAATTTCGCCCCGGCCTACGCTGAGGCCGGACACCTCATCGGATCACCCTCAGGTCTCACTCGGACGTCAACTCAGTGTGTGCCCGTGTCACACCCGCATCGACGAGACCGAGGGCGTAGCAGATGACCACACCGACCAGCAAAGAAGGCAACGCTCGCGGCTCCGCCGGCCAGGTCGCGGAGCGGTGGCGCGACGTCACCGTCAATCAGGTAGTCGACCGCAGGTTCTCGTCCATTCCGTTCATTCAGCAGGACGGGTTCGCCGAGCAGTCCCTCTACCGGGGGTACATCACGAACGCGCGGTCGTCGCAGGGCAAGCCGTACGACGACAAGGGCCCCTACTCGCTGCTCTTCCACTACAACCCGTCCGTGATCAACGTGTCGCACTCCCTGGACATGGCGAACGCTCCGATGCCGTCGTATACGCGGTCCGACCTCGATACGGGAACGCCGCTCGTCGCGGGCGGGGGTCAGCTCACGTTCAGCCTGCTCTTCGACCGCTCCTACGAGACGAGCGACGCCACGCAGCAGGGCACGTTCGTCGGCGATCTCGGCGTCCTCCACGACATCCACGTCCTGTACAACATGGTCGGGATGAACCTCCCCGTCGGGCCGTGGGGTGCGGAGAGCAGCGACGGCACGTTCCTCGGCGACATCGTGGCGAAGATCCGCGAGACGCTGTCCACGTCCACCGCCGCCTCCGACTCCAGGGCCGCCATCGGCGTCATGCAGATGCACCCCGTCTGGATTCACTTCATGAACCCGCGGTCGACCACGTTCAGATCCCTGCCGAACATGAGCCGCATGAGCTACTTCGGCTACATCAGCAGCATCAACATCACCTACACTCACTTCACCCAGCGCATGGTGCCCGTACGGGCGGCCGTCGGCCTCTCCGTCCAGCTCATGACCTCTGCGGGGTGGCAGTAGGACTACCGCGCGACGACGACCGGCACGCGCGACAACAGCCGCTCGGGCCGGCTGTCGAACCACTCCGTGTGCTCGCGGACCGTCGCCAGCGTCGGCGGCAGGGCGTCGGTGGTGAAGCCGAAATAGACGACGCGGTCGGCGAGCACCTGCTGACGCATGGCATCGTCCCGCAGGTAGATCGTCCCCGCACACGGCGTGCCGAGGAGCATGACGTCGTGGAGGTCCCCGCCCGGCGTCATCGTGACCGACGATTCCGGCAACTCCTGGCCCGGACGGAAAGACACCACCAGGACCGGCAGGATCTCGAACTCGGGGACCAGGAGCGCGAGACGCGTTCCCCCGTCCCGGGGAATCTCGAACAAGGGGCAGAAAGTCTGTTCCGTGATCTCCATGATCTCCAGGGTCCCCGGCGCCGAGGCCAACGGCGAGGCCCAACCGGGTGACCCGGGCGCGCACTCAGCCCGCGTGCACGACCCACCCCGGCACCGCCGTGAAGCCTCCGGTCGCCAGCTCGATCACCTCGCCCGGCAGGAAGCCCGGCCGGATCGCGTCCGCCACCATCCGGCACAGCTCCACGTCCGGTGACACCAGCGTCCTGCGGCCCTCGCCGCCCTTCTCCCGCATCAGGAGCAGCCCGTAGCCCCCGGGGGCCGGATCGAGGCCGTACGCCTCGTACAGCACCGCGTAGCCGGGCCCGGGATGTATCTCACGCACGGCCGCGACCGTGTACCGCTGCATCACCTCGGGCACAACGAGCGCGCCCGGTGCCGGTTCTCCGCCGGCCACTGCCCGAACGGCCGTCACTCGGACTGATTTCCAGTATTTTTATTCGCTCTGACGGCGGGTGAACGTTCCCTCGTATCGCCGTAGCGCTCCGCCGGTTGGGCCGCCGGAGGTTCCCACGGATAGCCGCTATGCGGCGATTTTTCCGTTTCGTACGTTTGTGATCACGGGCCGCGCCTCAGTTCCCCGCAGCAAGGAGGAGCCATGCCCCGCCGTCGTCGTCCAGAACGCCCTCACGCACCCCGGCGGCGCCGGACATCTGGGAGACCTACCACTGCATCCGGTGCGGCTGCTGGGCCTGCGAACGCGGCCTCACGGTCCGCGTCAACAACCACCGAGATCCCCGAACCAGGAGAAGCGCATGACCGACAACACTGCCCTACACACCCTGGTGGCCTCTGAGCTGGCACTGCTCGACGCGGAACCAGGGCCGGCTGGCCAGGCCCGCGCCCTGGTTCCGCGTCGAGATGGAGGACGTCCTCACGGTTAGCTTCCCCAACATCCCGCCTACGCCTGCCTACCAAGCCATCGGGCGCGCCATCGTGGGCAGCGGTGACCCCCACTGCATCGCGTCGGTACTCGTCGAGACCTCAGCCATCGCCGGGGAAGCGATCATCCGCCTCGCCCGCGCCCGTGCCGAGGACCCGAGCCGGACCTGGGAGTGGCTCATGGCGACGGAGTGGACGAAGGCCACGCCATGACCCGCCGCGCCCGGCGGACCCCCAACGCGGTGCGACGCGTCCCCGGCGCCGGTCCCGAAACCCGCCCCCACGCGATCACCTGCCGCTGCCTGCGCTGCCGGATCGAGGACGCCGGCCGCATGTACGACAACCCGAGGAGAAGAACGTGAGCTGCGAGCCGGACGACGACATGACCGAAGCAGACGCGAAGGCGCTGTGCACGCGCCTGGGCATCACGACCAAGCTGATCGAGATCGACGGAGAGATGCGGGTCTGCGTCGACATGGAGGGCGCCCGCCAGCTCGCCCTCCACGCGCCGAACAGGGCAGCCGGAGACGCCTTCCTCAAGCTGATCGATGAACTGGACGGCGCCTAGAACAGCAGCAGCTCGTTCTTCTCGGTCGGCGCCGGTTCAACCCACAGCGGCAGCAGCAGATCCGACCCCTGCGGGATGAATCGGCCCGACGCGGCGCAGGAGACGGGCGGGAGGCCGTGACGGCGGTCCTGGCCGCCCGGCGCGTCGTGCCGGGCCAGATGACGCGTGATCGGCGATACGGCGGCTTCCTTGCCGCACTGGGGGCAACGGGCGCGCTCATGACGGCTCATGTCCCCAGAATGGCCTACGCCACCGACAGTGCGGGCGCGCCGTTCAGTTCGTCGCGATGGCAACCGCCGAGGGAGCGAACCGCAGGACGGCCAGCACTGCGTCTCCGGGCCACCCCGCACAACCGCATCGCACCCGGCGACCGTGGCGGCGCTACGGGCAGATGTAGGCGTCGATCGCGGTGTTCTTCACCCTGATCCAGTTCCGGACGTTCTCCTCCGGGGCCTCCAAGGTGTCGATCTGGTCCTGGATCTCTTCCTCCGAGGTGTCGGTCACGAGGAAGCTGCACCGGTTGCGGAGCAGGTTTATCTCGGACTGCAACTCGGTCTCGGAGAGCGATTCCAGGGCGGTCAGTTCTTCGGTGATGCCGTTGTCCACGGCGGCCTTGACCAGGGCGGCGATGTACAGCTTCTCTTCGCCGGTGAGGCGTCCGACCTTGACCCCTCCGGTGTCCACCGGGGGCGGGGTCTTGTCGGTGCAGGCGGTGAGGGCGAGCGCGAGGAGGGCGACGGCGGCGCAGGCGGCGCGGGCACGCATGGGATGGGCCTTTCGGTGGTCGAAGACACGGGTAGCTAGGGCACCTTGCGGCTGGTGCCCGAGCTAGGGCTCCGATGCCTCCTTGTGCACCACACGGTGCTTCGCCATGAACTTCACGTACTTCATGACCCACGCCTCCACAGGCGTCCCCTCTTCCTCGTGCCGCGCCGAGGGGGATCGTAAGTGATGCCGGGTCAGTAGGCGTCGGCGGCCCAGGAGCCGACCATGTCTCGAAAGCCCGTCCCGGAGCCGGTCTCGCCGGGGTACGGGACGGGGCGGCCCGCGGCCGACAGGCGTTGTCAGTGCCGGGCCGTAGCGTTGGCGGGATGAACGACGTCCACGACGAGACCGTCATCATGCTCAACGAGACCGTTCTCGCCCCGCTGGGATGGCCACCGTTGTCCCACGCCTACGACCTGCTTGCGGGTCGCCCTGACCACCTCCCTGTCACGCAGGGGGTCTACGTCTTTCTGGTGGCCGGCCCCGCCATCGCTTACCCCGTCGGAGAGTCCGCACTGGCGTACGTGGGCAAGGCCGAGTCTCAACGCGGGCTCCGTGGAAGGCTCATGACGCACTGGCGGAACATCGACGCTTGCATGGACGACCGCAATGCGGCTACCCACGCGCGCTACCCGGCCCATCCTGCCTATGAATGGGTCCTCGCTCGTGGCGGGGTCTGCCTCTATGCCGAGTCGCCGGAACCTGGCCGTGGTGCCTGGTATCACGAGAGCAGGCTGCTTCAAGCGTTCGCCCGCCACCACCGCACCCGCCCCGTCGGCAACGGCACCAAGGCGTAGGACCGGCCCCGCTCGCCTTGGTGGGCGGGGCTCCGTCATGCCCGGCGCCGTTTTTGCGGGGGACCGAAGGTCTGGTCACTTCTACCCCGTAGAAGAACACCACCAGCTCACCGCCGGCCCCGCGCTGGAGCATGAGAAAGGCGCTCCCCAGTCCGGCAAGCCGGTTCGACCCTGGGAGAGCGCCGAGTGTTCCGCCAGTGAGGGAGGAACGAGTCCGAGCGTACCGCATGAGGAGCGGGTATTCGACCCCCGCTCATTTTCTGAGACTGCCTCGGCTATTTCCTGGAGTCCCGGGCCGGCGGCCACTGTCTCCGGCTATTCTGATACTGCCCGTGCGTGAATACCCGTGCCGCGTGCGACAGGCCAGGCCCCCGTTTGCCCCAGCGTGCGGCTAAAGAGTGGGGGTGGGCTGGATATCGTGATATAGGCAGGGATGCCGCAAAAACGCAGGCATCCAGGACGCGCATCGTATTGCAATTTTTCTCGCGAAAATCTCGAATTCCGGATGGCGATATTAGTCACCCCGGAATTTTCCTTTCCCTGTGTTATTCTCCCTGGCTTCCCGATATTCTGGGGGAGTTCAAGCGCCGGAATTCGACCCCCGGCCGACCGCCAGTGAGCCACTCTCGGAGGAAACTCGCCCATGAAATCCACGGACACAAGGCCCCCGTATGCCCTGACACCTGCACAGCGTGCCATTGTGCAGCGCGCTGCCTGGGGACTGCTCCGCGTGGACTATGAGTCGTACACGCCCGGAACCGAGTCGGATTTGGTCCGCGCATATTCGCGTGAGGTGAACGTCCGTATCACCGGAATCAAGGGTGAGCGGCGCGGTGCAGTCCGTAGGGACAGCGTGGACAAGCTCATTCGAGAGGGCATCCTCTCGCGCCCGTTCCGCGCCAGTGTGGTCCGGGTGACCGAGGCCGGACGCGCCGCACTGGAGGGCCGTCCCGCCCCGGAGCCGGTTGCCGTTCCCGAGCCTGCCCCGGTCAAGGTCGAAACCGCGCCGGAGTCGGAGCCGACCCCGGAGCCGGTGAAGACTGCGGCGCAGTGGAACGGTCTGCCGGAGCGCAAGGAAGAGCAGACGTCCGGGCACGAGCCGCGCCGCACGCCTTTCGAGTCGGACGACGTGCGGGAAGCGTTCACGTCGGAAGACGGCGGTTTGTCGTTCTCCCTTTTCCGTATTCCGGATGACTGTACGTCGCCGGAGATTCGGGCCAAGCACGAGAAGACGCGTACCGCCATGGCTAAGCACGTGGCCAAGCGCGACAAGGGCAAGCCCGAGTGGAAGCCGTTCGGCAAGGGTCAGATCCAGCTCAAGCCGCGCACCGCGCCGAAGCAGATCAAGACCCCCGCAGACGTTCTCAAGGCGTGGTCCGGAGAGGTCATCCACGAGTACGCCTGTGACTACTGCGGCGAATTCGAGTGCACCTGTGTGCGCGACACCGTGTCCGCAGTGCTCGCCAACAACGGTGGCCCGGTAGTCGACGCGGACGCCGTTGCCCGGGGCCGTAAGCAGATTTCCGGCCAGACCGAAAACGCCGTGCGCCATGAGTGCGCCGATCAGATCGCCATGGGGGAAGACGTGCCGGTTGCCGAGGAGATCGCAGAGACCCCGGAGCCGTCGACCCCGTGGGAGCGGCACGCGGCATTGGTTGGCCCGTTGCCTTTCTCGCCGGAGCAGCAGATCACGGAGCTTGAGCCGGGATATGAGCGGGTCATTCAGTGGGGCCAGGAGTACCGGATGCGGACCGAGCGCGGGCGCGTCGTCGAGGTCTACCACGCCGGGTGGGGACCGGATCACGCGTGCGACGTCACCCGTGATCACGCGCTCAACACGGTGATCCACTGCGGGGCGTTCGCTCAGGTCGCGCGCGCGGCGGTGTTGCTCGGGCTGCACGAGGAGACGCAGGTTCGATGTGACTCCTGCGAGCCGGGGTGGCAGTGGGGGCGGGGCAAGAAGCCGAAGGCCCGCGTACGCATCGGCCAGCACGAAGCGGCCGTCTGCCTGGGCGGCTTCCACTCCTCGTTCGCCGGGATCATCCCCGGCGCGTACACCGACGGGCTCAGCCCGGACATGGAGCAGACCGCGTGCGTGGAGTACGCCGCATGGGTCGGCGGGACCGGGCCCGAGCCGGTGACGGCGGCGGAGCGGCTAGAGGCCAAGGGGAAGCGCAAGACGACGAGCAAGGGCGGGGAGACGATGGGTCGGCGTGGCCTGGCACCGAAGCGCAAGGCGGCGGAGCCGAAGGTCGGCGACATCGAGTTCAGCGACAAGAAGAGCTTCCCGTGTGTGGCTGAGCTGCACGGCCACCGCTACGTGGTGCGCAAGCTCGCGGGGTCCTTCTCGGCTCTCCACGAGCACGCGGACGGGGCGCACCTGATCTTCGAGGGCGAGGACAAGAAGGGCGTCTGCCGGACGGGCGGGGACATGTTCCCGAATCTGCCCGCCGTGAAGCGCGCGATCCTCGCGGACGCGGTGGCCCGGGGTGAGGGTCAGCCGGTCGTCGAGGAGCAGCCGGAGCCGGAGGAGTGCGACGAGTGCGAGGGGGCGTGTGAGTGCTGGACGCCGGAGACGGACGAGACGTCGCCGGTGCTGGGGGCGGCCGAGAGTGAGGCGGTGAAGCGGTTCCCCGAGCTCGCCCAGTTCCTGGAGCCGCGCGGGAACGACGCGCCCATGTTGGTGTTGAACTTGTTCTCCGGGCCGGGCGGCGCGGTCGTGGGGCTGCGGGACGTGCTGCGCCAGGAGCTCGGCCGCGACGTCGAGATCATCAACGTGGACAACGACGCCGACTGTGTGAAGACGCTCAAGGCCGCCGGGTTCCTCGCGATTCAGGCGGACGTGACCAGCCTGGACCCCGCCGACCCGGTGTTCCGTGAGGTGCGCGGGGTGATCGTGACCCCGCCGTGCACGGACTACACCGACAGCGGCAAGCGGGCCGGTCTGCTGCCCGAGAACATCGAGATCCTCGAAGAGGGCTTCGACCTCGCGCGGCGCGTGGCCGGGTTCATGCCGTTCGGGGACATGGGCGAGTCCCCGGAGTTCGGCAAGGAGATCAGCCACAAGGCTCCCAACGGGGAGTCGTGGGCGCACGTCCGCGCGGAGATGGGCGAGTACAGCGGGGCGACGGGTCACCTGATGCTCGAAGTGGCCGTGTGGTCCCTCGGGTTGCAGGCTGCCGGGGCTCCGCTGGAGTGGGTGGCCGTCGAGCAGTCGTCCAAGCTCCCTAAGGAGCTGCGCGGCGAGATCGCTGCGGACTTCCAGCTCTCCGGCTGGGGCATGGCGGAATGGGCCGTTGCGGACGCCGCCGACTACGGCAGCCCCACCCAGCGTGTGCGGGCACTCCTGGTGGCGCGGCGCGACGGCGACTCCGGCGTGAGCATGGAGGCTCCGGGGCTGCGCACGGGCGCGGCGAGTGCGACAGGTCTGCCGGAGGGCACGGAGGTCTTCACGCGGGGCGTGGGCAAGCGCAGCGGCGGGGGCAACGTCGTCGTGGTCAGCGATGCCAAGCCGTACACCGCCTTCACGTCCCGCATCCGTTCCGTGGACGTCGCCGAGAAGGGCGGCCGGTTCACGATCCGGCAGATCCTCTCCCTCATCACGATGCCGCACGACTACCCGGTCCAGGGTTCTCGTACGAGCGTCTGCCAGCAGATCGGCGACGTGGTGGCCCCGGTCGTCGCAGCGGCCCTCCTGGGCGCGGCGCTGGGCATCGAGTGGGTGCCGCGTCTTATGGCCTACCTCGCCGAGCAGTACCCGCAGGCGCACGGCGCGGACGCGGGAGAAAACCTGGACGTTCCGGCCGGCGAGTCCGTCGAGGTCCAGGAGCAGGAAAACGAGCCCGCCGACACGGAGTCCGCTGAGGAGTGGTCGTACGAGAACGAGCGCGACCCGCGCCCGGGATGCGGCTCCTTCCCCGAGCCCTGTCGGCACGCGTGGCCGTGCGGGCGGGATGAGGTGGCATGGCGCAAGGCGCAGGCGAAGGAGCGGGCGGAGAAGGCGGCGGCCACCCCGGGCGCCAAGCTCACCGAGGGCGAGAACGTCACCTACGCGGGTGCCAGCGATGACGGCTACGGCCACCACTTCGAGCGCATGGCGTACGACTGGCAGATCGCCGAGGGCCGGTTCCGTACGAAGAGCAACGACCTCGGCGACAAGCACCGTTTCCACGGGGAGAGCCCCAAGGGCAACAACGGGTGGACGATCTCCGTGCGCTGCCTGCACGCGACGTGCAAGGGCAGGGTGTTCACGTCCGTCGACTACGACGCCGAAGCGGTCCTGGCGATGCGCGCCCACGGACGGAAAAAGCACCCCCAGCCCACGCCGGCCGCAGCACCCAAGCCCGGCGAGCCGGGATTCATGGCCGCGCTCCTGGAGAAGCACGTCGGACCCGACTGGACCCCGATCGAGGCCACCGCCGACCCTGCGTTCCCGGACGTCGAGGAGGAGCAGCCGCAGTATCAGGGGCCGCTCACTCGGGAGCAGCGGCGGGCAGCGTGGCGGATCGCTGCGGGTGAGCCCTCGCCGGTCCTGGAGGCCGCGCCCGTCCGCGCCGAACTGACGGCCGGGCAGCGCACGCCGATCGCCACGCCGTACCAGCCCCCCGCCCGCACCTTCGCCACCCCCTACCAGGCACCGCAGCCCGACCACGACCGCGCGTACTGGGAACCGGGACAGCGGGTGACGCTGAACGGCAGGGCCGGAGTGACGCGCTACAGCACCTTCGACGGCGTACGGGTCGTGTGGGACGACGCCCCCAACGGCACCGACTACGTCAGCCCCCGACTGCTGTGGGTGGAGGGCACCGAGCCGAAGCCGTATGTGAAGCCCGACTTCTACGCCGATGACGACTACCTGATCGCCCCGGCCGCGCCGAAGCGACCCGCGCACTACGACGATGACGATTACGTGATCGCGCCGCCGGTCGTCGACCCGATCGCCGAACTGCGCAGGGAGATCGCGCGGGAGCGGGCCGACTTCGAACGGTGGTCCGCTGAGCTGGACGCGGTGCTTGGCGAGGCGGGGGCCCTGGTCGTGGCCGAGGCCATGCGGGTCGTACGCGAGGCGGAACGGCAGCTCGCCGAGATGGAGCAGGCGGAGAGCGCCGTCCTGGAGCGCATGGCGCGCGGGGCGATGGGTGTTCCCGTGACGGTGCCTCTGGCCCCCGGGCAGGGACGACGCGGGCCGTACGCGAGGAGCTCGTCGAAGACGTCGAATGGGAGCCGGTGCCGGTCCCGGCCGGGCGCAGGAGGGCGGCGTCCTGGACGGTCGCGGCGAGCTGGGGAGTGTTCTGGGCGGCGGCCTGGGCGGAGTCGCTCAACTCGATCCGGCCCACGCGGTAGCCGGGCAGTGCGACCGACCCGACGGCGGCTGAGGTACCCAGCCGCTCAGGGGTGACGCGGAGGAGAGTGCGACGGGCCCCGCACTCTCCCCGCCGAACCCGAAGGGCGCTCCCTGCGTCTGGCGGCGCGCAGGGACGGCGCCCCCACTCGCGTCTCGTTTTCGCGTGGCCGGCCGCGGACGGCGCGGCAACTTCCTGGACGGGGAAGGCGAGGACGGCTCCGCAACGGCACTGCCCGCGGATTCGAATTCGAGGTTCATGTCGTCGGCGCCGGCGGTCGAGGGTCGAGCCGGTCTCCTGGTGCCCGTGGTCGAGGTCGAGTTCCAAGACCCCGATTCGCGAACCGGATGAAAAAGACAAAAAGTGCGTCCACTCTCTGAACAGGGAGGTAACACTTATGCTCATAGATGCTACCGTGATCTTGATCCGAATGGAGGTATTCGAGTGACCGAGGTCACCTTGACGCCGCTCTCGCGGCTGAGGTTGAAGGCGTGCCTGCGCGTCAGCACCGCCGGCCAGGTCGACGGCTACGGACTTCCCGCCCAGCGAAAGGACGTCAAGCGTTGGGCCCGCGTCAACGGCGTGCGACTCCCCGAGTCCCACATCGTCGAGGACAAGGCCGTCTCCGGCACGGAGGACGAGCGCCCCGAACTGACGAAACTTCTTATCGAACTCGCTGCGGGCGACATCGACGGCATCCTCTTCCCCAACATGGACCGCATCGCCCGCGAACTCACCGTTCAGGAAGCCACCCTGAGCGTCATCTGGGCCCACGGCGGACGCGCCTTCACCGCCGACCGCGGCGAGATCGAGCAGGACGACCCCAGCGACCCCATGCGCACCTTCGTCCGCCAGGTCATGGGCGCCGCCGCCCAGCTCGAACGCGGCCTCATCGTCAAGCGGCTCCGCGACGGCCGCAAGACCAAGGGCGAGAAGGGCGGATACGCCTACGGAGCCCCTCAGTACGGCTGGGAAGCCACCAAGGACAACGAGCTCGGCGAGCTCGACACCGAGCAGGCCGGCCGTGCTCGCGCGAAGGAGCTCCGCACCGAGGGGCTCTCCTACGCCGCCATCGGCCAGAAACTCGAAGAAGAGGGGTTCAAGACGAAGAGAGGCGGCACCACATGGCACAAGGCCACCGTCGCCCGGCTTCTCGATGACGAATACCGCCAGCGCACCAACGAGACCAACACCCGCATTCGCCAGCAGAAAAAGGAAGCGGCCAAGCGCACCAGGGCTCAGCGCGTCCTCGGCAAGGTCACCTGACCTCCGTTACCTATACTCCACCAGGCGCGACATTTTCGAGGGGAAAACATGACCGACTTGAACACCGATATCTGCACCATCCCCACCCTGTCCGGTGACCCCTGCAAGAGCGCGGTCGTGTGGGAGGTCACGCCGGAACGCGACGTCGAGCCGTACGTCGCCTGCGGCCAGCACGTCACCGCGCCCATCATGCGGGCCAGCGAGCTCGTACCGTTCAGCGCCCGGCCGATCTAAATCCCCGCGCGTGCGGAAATGATGTGCAGAACCCCCGCGGAATTACTCCGGCGGGGGCTTCCTGCTGTCGGCGCCAGCTTTCCCGGGTCCGGGAAACGTGCAGGTCGGGCTATTTACTGCCAGGGCACTGCCTGAAATTCCGACGCCGAGCGCCGCCCGCCCCTCCTGGCTCTAGCAGGAACAAGCGCGTGGCTCCAGCAGATTCAAGGGAGTGGCTCTAGCAGGAGCAAGCGCGGGAGCGGAGCCAGCGTCAGCGACGACACACTTGTCTCTGCGGTACTCGTCGTAGGAAGCTAATTGGCACCCCGATTTCGGCGAAAATTTCGACCGGGAACGCCAGTGTGAAGCCCCCGCTCAGCGGTGCCCGCGGCCCAGCGTGGGCAAGCCGCCGGAGTACGGTCGGAAGGCGCTGGCGTTGGCGCGGGGTTCGAGGCGCTTACGGACTTCCGCCAGGTGCTTGGCCGCTTCCTCAGCCTCCTTGCGCTCATCCTCTTCGGCACGCAGTCGCGCGGCCTCCTCGTCGGAGACGATGTGCTTGGGCTCCCCAGTCCGCCAGTTCAGAGTGTCCTGGAGCCAGTATCGTCCCATGCTCTCGCATTTATCGGCCTCGACCGGGTCGCCTGCGGCAAGGGCCTCGACGTGCCTGCGCTGCAAGTCCAGGGCGAACCTGACGCAGAACGAGTGACGGCTCTCTCCGATCCAGTCGTCCCCAGACATCGTGTTCTGAGTAGCGCTCATCCTGGTCCCCTCCATGTCGGCTGGGCGCATCGTAGAGGGAGGGCGGATGACGGAAGGAGTCTTGGCCAAAGCCTCGCTCGCTGGGTGCAGTGGAGCCCCTGCGGATGTCGTCAGGAGCAGGAAGCGCAACCGCTCCCGTGAACCGGCCACAGCTTGCGAAACGCTGGCTCCGTGCCATCTACGCGTGCCAAGGTCATCCCCTTGGAATCCGTCACGATGAGCCTAAGAACACCGTCGGGCCTTATGGTGTTGATGCCCATGGAGAGCGTTGCTCCCCGTTCGGGGCTGAGTGAAGCGTGGTCGGCCGCAGTGGCGAATACCGCCCAGAGTGAAAGGGAATGAGGTGCATCGCCGGCCAGCCTCAACTGGTTCAGGAGTCCCGGGACCGCGGCAGGGTACGGAATGCCGACCTTCGCCCTGTGCGTCATCCCTGTGTAGTGGACCTGCGGATGGTTGCTCATCAAGACCGTCTTGACGATCCAGCGAGACAGCGGCGCGAGTTCTTCCTGAGTTGAAGTGAAGATCTCCCGCCCCTCAAGCAGCTTCGGAAGGTGCTCAGCGGCGGGCTTCTCGAACGTCTCGTTCAGCCACTGATTACAGGGAACGCAGCACGGGAGCCGGATGGCGCTCTGCCGGTTTTCCAGCTTCTTGACTTCCTTTTCCGTGGACCCCTGACGCGTCATGGCGTACATGTTGTACGCGTTCTCGCCCAGCATGACGTCATTGGCGAAGTTCAGGTGCTGGAGGAGCTGCTGGGGTACAGCGTGTTCGCCGGTGGCCTTCCGCACCGGCGCCGAGCACAGGGCGCAGGTGTGCTTCTTGGCAGACATGAGCCCGAACGTAGCAGTCAGCAGCCCGACTGGAAGCCCTCCCCGCACCCCCGTCGTACGTAGGGAGGGCTTCGTGCTGCTCACCGTCCGCGGGGCTCCTCGTATCCGGCCTCGACGCCTTCGCCGAACTCGTGGACCACGGCCCCGCCCAGCTTGGGCTGGCCGCTGCGGTAGAAGCGCGAGGCGTGTGTGGGGTCCGCGTAAGAGCCCATCGAGTCGTGATCGGACCAGTCGTCCACGACCATTCGCCGAGTCCAGGCGTTCGTCTTCTTCCCCGGGGTGTCGTCGTTGATGGCGCTGATGGAGAAGGAGCCTGCGGGACGCCAGCCGTCGGGGCGGGCGATGTCCGGGTGGAGCGATGGTTCGCTCGTGAAAGCGCCGGGCCTGTACCCGTCCTCCGTCATGTCGCGGAGTTCCGCGGTGATCGGGTTCTCCTGTAGTGCGGTGTCCCTGTTGACCGACTTCTGTGCCCGGCGCTTTGCGTCATCGAGCGGAACGCGGGCGCGAGTCTGGCGGTATTCCATGGAATCCTCCTTCGATTTCCCCCATTCTCCGGCGCGATTATCGCTGCATGGTATTCCCAGGTCAGGATGGACAACGCCAAAGGGGGAATCGGAAAGGAGAACGTGATGAGCGACTTCTGGATTAACGCGAGCCGCGCTTACGCGGAGCGGCAGCAGGCGGCCGAGGCGCAGGCGGCGTCGGAGAGTCTGCGGCCGAACTACCCCGTGTTGGGCGGGAGCACGGCTTCGTGGGTGGAGGTGCGGCGTGCGAAGAACGAGCGCAACCGGGCCGCCAGCGCGGGCATGAGCTACCTCAACCTCGACCACGTTCGCGCCGCCAGCCACGAGTACGCCGTCCAGCGGTACCTCAACACCGGCTGGCGCTGCACCCGCGGAGCCCTCGCCGCCGTCGAGCAGAACCCCGATCGAGCGTCGGCGTGGGCGGCCGAGCGTCCCTCCTCGGCGTACTCGGACGTCTGGTGACCACCGCACCGCCGCCGCAATGGGCGACGGCCTACCGCTACGTGCACGACGCGTTCGTCCCTCCGCCGAGCGCCGGGCCGGCGGCCCGCGTCATGCCGGGCGTCAAGGTGTACGCCGAGGCCCCGGACGGGTGCTTCTGGGCGTCGGGAACCCTGTGGTGGAAGGTCGTGCAGGGCAACGCGCTCCTTCGGTTCGACCGGTTCGATCGTGGCCACAACGGAAGCCGATGGCTCCGGGCCGCAGTCGTCGACCTCTACCTCCCCAGCGGACGCGAGCTGAACGGGGTTGCCCTGCCGTCGAGCTCGCTCAGCCGGGACGTGGAGACGCTGACGTCGTGGACGCCGCTGCGGCTCCTGCGAGACGGCCGCAACCGGCCCTGGCGGGCGATCCTCATTCCGGCCGGGCCGTGGCATGACGTGGCCGCCGAGCTGAACGTGCGAGACGCGTGAAGACCCCGCTGGCGGGGTGCGCGGGGCGGGCTCCTATGGGACCGGTCGTCCTTGGGGAGTTGAGAGCGCTGAGCTACCCCCTCGTTCCCCACCCCCCGACAGCCCGCCGCGGACCACTCTGATGTTGCTGCCCACCATGCTGGTGTGGACGTCGAGCCACGCCAGTGCTGTTCAAGGAGACGTGATGGTTCTCCCCGACTCCCTTCGCCGGCGTCGATTCGACATCGAGCTGGTCATTGACACGACTACCCCTGAGGCGCGGCGCGAGTACGCGTTGATGCGCCAGGTCGAGGAGCGCCCCGAGAAGCGGTTCGTCGACTTCACCCGACCGGAAGCCCCGCCACCACCACCACGACGGCGCCGGGACGACTACATGCTCGTTCAGATCGTGCGGAAGGAGGGCGGACGTGGGTAGGCGGCGTAAGGCGGCCCGGCGAGCGCTGCGGCATGTGCCGGTGCTCGGGAAGTCCGCGCGGCGGGAGTACGCGGAGGCGATTCTGGCCGAGCCGCCTCCGGAGTCCCCCACGGCCCCGTACAGCCCGGAGCCGCCCGCGTGGATGATCAGCCCTGTGCCGGTCCTCGATCCATCGACGGACAGTCCCGTGTACTGGATGGACGAGGCCCCCTACGAGGCGTGGACGACCCGTCGAGGGAAGGCCGCGTACGAGCTGAAGAAAGAGAGCGTCCTGGACCGGCTCCGAAGCCGCGAGACGCAGGAGGACGAGGAGCGGCCGGACTGGGCGGGCCCGGCGCCGTTCAGCCGGAACACGCCTATGAGCGTGATCAACCACCCCGCGAACCGCCTGACCGTAAAGCAGCGCCAGGAACGCGGGCTCACGGAACCTTGGAACAGGCGGCCGATGCCGAAGACGATCGCGGAGCCGGAGCTGCCGGAGGTCGAATGCTGCTGGGCGCCGTGGTGGCTGGAGTAGGCCGTGGACACCGCTCTGCTCCCTCTCCCGGCGGGGCAGAGCGGTGTGGCGGTCAGCGTTCGAGGTAGGCGACGGTTCCGGCCCGGCGGGCAGTGTCGATAGCGTGGAGCCGGGCGAAGTTCAGGGGTGTCATCTCCCGCTCCCATTCCTCCAGCGTCCGCACGCGAACCTCCGTGTGCTCCTCCGGGTCGAGCACGATGGCGTTGATCTGCTCGTCCGTGAGCGTTTCGCCGTCGAAGATGAAGCCGATGTGATTGACGGGCCAGCCGTCTCCGTGGGTGAGGAACTGCGTGCCCAGGAGCTTCTTCTCGCCTTCGAAGACGATGCCGGTCTCCTCCCGGCACTCACGAAGCGCGCACTCCCACGGGGTCTCGCCCAGGTCCATGTTCCCGCCGGGCCACTGCCAGATCTCAGCCTTCAAGGTGGAGCGAAGCTGTACAGGGCGGCCGGCGGTGTCGGTGAAGTAGAGGCAGGCGTAGGACGTGGCACGGGCGATGGTCTCGATGTACTGCTCGGGTGGCAGCCACTGCGGGCTCACGCGGCGGGCTCCTCGGCGTAGGTCCGTCGGGTCAGGTGGTACTCGATCAGCCCGTCCTGCATCCTGAGCCGCGTGAAGCCGGCCTTCTCCAGGACACGGCCCGAGGCCAGGTTGTCGGGGTGGTGTTTCGCGTCGAGGGTGTCGAGGCCCACGGCGGTGAAGGCGAACCGTGCGACGTACTGCACGGCCTGTGTGGCGTAGCCGTTGCCCCATGTGTCTTCGCGAAGGATGTAGCTGAGGCTGGCCGTGCCCGGGTCCCTGCGGCGCATGGCGATACGGCCGATCAGGTCGTCGTCGACGGTGATTCCCCAGGTCCACTGCTGGCGAGGCTCTTTGGCGGCACGCGTGAGGGCCGTGTGGACCTTGTCGTGTGCCTCGGCGAGGGTGGCGGCTCGTCTGGTGGTGTAGCGGACGGAGGCGCCGCTGTCGACGCGTTGGATGGCCGGGACGTCGTCGAGGGTCAGCTCTCGAAGGTTCACCATGCGGCGGCCACCTCTTGGGCGGTGGGCCTGTCGGCGGGGTCCGCGGCGAGGCACGCGCGGATCACGTCCTCGAAGCCGGTGAAGGGCCAGGGCCTCACGTCGTCGAGCGGGAGCGTGGCCCCGGTCGCGATGGCCTTGAGCTTGTCCTCGCGTGGGGCGTCGTCCTCGTAGGCGACCGGCCGGTGTCCCGTCCAGCACCAGAACAGCGACGCGCCCAGTCCCCAGATGTCGGCCGGCGGCTCCGCCTGGAGGTGGGTGTCCGGGGCGGTGGAGAGGATGGCGTCCGCGATCTCGGGCGCGGTGGTGTGGGTGAGCGCGCCTCGGTAGGGGAGGCGGGGGCGGTCGCCGGGGCCGCAGGCGAGGGCGTAGTCGATGACCGCCGCGGTGCCCTCGTTCGTGATCAGGGTGTTGGTGGGCTGGACGTCCGCGTGGGCCCATCCTGCGGTGTGCATCTGTGCGAGGCGTTCGGCCCATGTCCGGGCGACGCCGAGGAGCCAGGGGCGTACGGATGGACGGTCGCCTTCGGGTCCGCGAGCGAGGGCGAACGCCCGCCACACGGGGGTGCCGTCGAACCAGCGCACCGCAAGCCACCGGCCGCCGTCCCAGGCTCCGGCGCCGACCCGGTACCCGGGGGAGAGCGCGCCCGCGTCGGTGAGGCGGACGAGGTGGTCATCCTCCTGCGCCATCTCGGCTGCCTTGTCCCGGGCGGTGTCATCGTCGGGGGTGTTGGCCTTCAACGCGACGGTGCCCTTGGGGCCCTCGATCATCCAGGCGCGCGAGCCGCGCCGGTCGCTCAGGAGCCGGGTTGTGAAGGGGGCGCCGACGTGGTCCTTGAGGCGGTCGAGGGCTGCACCGGGGGGAGGAAGCGTTTCGCCCATGTGCGGATCTCCGTCCAGTCGTCAGGGGTGTGCTCGAAGACATCGCGGCCGTCGTCGTCGGCGACGGCGACCGCGGCGGCCAGGTCGGGGGTCGCGCGGAGGAACTGCGGGTCGCGCCGGCGGATCGCGGCTCTCACAGGGAGGAACGAGACCGGGGCGACCGGGATGCGTGCGCCGGCCCGTGTGTCCTCCTCCTCGCCAGCGTAGAACTTGCCGAACATGATCCCGACGGGCCCGTACAGGTTCTTGAGGACCCAGTGCGGCCACGCCATCACATCGCGGTGCCGGACTTTGGGGACTTCACCCAGGATGACGATGTTCTCGCACCGCAGGAACCCCTGCGGCCGGTGGATGAGAGGCCGCAGCCACTCGGCGGCCTGCGCACCGGCATGGAACAGCTCGGCTTCCACGGCGTCCTGGTCGCCCTCGGCGCGGTAGACGGTCCAGGTGGTCGACCCTCGCTCGACAGAGGGGGTGAGGTAGGGGCAGTGGGCCGTCATCCGCTCCACGTACCCGCTGATGTCCATGGACGTCGGCCTGGCGGTGCTGGCCTCAACGAGGCGGAGCGCCCCAGCGGTAGGCCGGGACGCTCCGTCGATACGTGTGAGGGTCACCGGCTGCCCGGCGCGGCGTCGTCGCCGTCCCCAGTGGTGGGGCCGCAGTCCCACTCGGCCACGACCTTGCCCGTCTCCTTGTACCGGGCGAGCGCGCCATCGTCGAAGACGCCGTCGGCGTCGGTGAACCAGATCTCGGGCAGCGGCCCGTACGCCTCCTCGTACGCGGCCACCCAGGCGATCGGGCCGGAGCCGCTCATCTCTCGGTGACCCAGGACGGTCCCGGCGTGCTCGGTGCTGAACGCCACGTACTCGGGGGTGCCGAGCATCTGGTGCCAGGCGGCGTCCACGGCCCGGGAGAACATCTCGGCGGGGCCCTTGCCGTCGGCGAACTGCTTCCCGGCGACAGCCAGGAAGCGGCCGAGCTCGCGGCGCTCGATAGTGGTGGTGCTCATGGTGGTGCTCCTCTCGACGGTGTTTCGAGTGGTGCCTGGTGGTGCCTGGTGGTGCGTCCGCCCCGGGCCAGTGATCCGGCGGGGCGGAAGTCGGTGGGCTATCAGCCGGGCGTGCCGGCGATGGCCAGGGCGAGAACGGCGGCGGAGGCGAGGACGACGTACGCGAGGACCGCTAAGCGCTGTCTCACGGCACCAGTTGGATGTTGTCCGCGGCCGTCGTCCACTCGATCCCGGAGGCGGGGCGGATGTGCGCGAGGCGTACGGTGCCGTGGTTGTGGAGCTCGTGCGTGACGGCCGTGAGCACACCTTCCCCGCGTGAGGCGATGTCGCGGACGGTCTTGTTCAGGAGCGGGTGGTCCTCGTACCCGTCGGCGCCGATCGGGTTCACTGCTCAATCCCCTCCTCGGTCTGATCGTCGCCGGCCTGCGCGAGGAACCGCGCGAACCCGTCGGCCGCGCGGGCGGTGAGCGCCGGACTCGGGACGCCGTACTCCGGCTGCTCGTCGGCGGCGAGGGGCGTTGCCATCGCGCACTCCTGCGGGTGAGGTTGGCGCAGCGGCCCGCACTACGGACGGGCGCGGTACGGGCCGCTGCTTCGGGGGAGCCGCCCGGGAGGTCCTTCAAGCCCCCGAGCGGCATTCCACACGCTAGGGAGTGTGGAGGGGCCCCTCCAACGAAGTTGCGACTTCTTGCGCGGGCTTCACCCAAGTGCGTTGATCGCGGCCTTGATCAGGGTGTGGGCCTGGGCGCCGTGGACGGCCATGCTCGCCATGTCGGTGAAGGCGCGTGTGTAATCGGAGATCTCGCGGGGCTGGGTGATGCGGAGGTAGCCGGATGTCAGCTCGACGGCGACCTCGGCCTCGTCGAACATGTAGAAGTCCTCGGCGGGCAGATGAGCGCGGTCGGTGCCGATGGGGATGATGCCGAGGCTGACGAACGGCTTGGACCCGATCGCGATCAAATGGTGGAGTTGGGCGGCCATGGCGCGTTGATCGCATACGGCGGCGCGCAGCACGTATTCCTCGACCAGCAGGCCGAACCGGTGCCGGCCGGAGAAGAGTGCCTCCTGGCGCTCCACGCGGGCCTGCACTGCTTCGTCCACATCGTCGACAGCGACGCGCTCACGCTGGATCGCGCGCAGCACGGCGGCGGTGTACTCGGCCGTCTGCACCATGCCGGGTAGGACACGGCTGGAGTAGACGCGGAACAGGCCGGTGCGTTCGTAGAGGCTGGCGACGGATTCCTGAGCTGCCCGGAGCCCGGTGCGCTCCATCTGCCGCCACTCGGTGTACATCGACTCCACCGCGCGGGCGGCGGCGATCAAGTCGGGGATCTGCTCTTCCGCGCCGCACGCCATGCACCAAGCCCTGATGTCGGACTCGGAGGGAGCCTTCTTCCCGCTCTGGATGCGGCTGGTCTTGGCGGCGTCCCACCTGCACCGGAGAGACAGCTCGTCCCCGGTGAGACCAGCGTCCTTGCGGATATTGATCAGGCGGCGCGCGAGGGCTTTGCGCGCCTCGACGACGCTCGACGAAGGGGACGACGACATGCTGACTGCCCGGTGAAGGTGAGACGGCGGCTCTAGACCACGAACTCCTCGTGAGGGATGGACCGGTCCCACAGGGCCTCGAACGAGGTGACGACCATCTTCACCGTGGCGGAATCCTCGTTGAACTCGTGCCCGGCCCACTCGCCGTCGCCGGTGAACCAGTGGAAGAGCACCCGCTCCTCGTCGATCAGCCAGAGGTCATTGCCCGGCAGCGAAAGGTCGGAGGAAAGTCGTCGGGGCAACCAGCGCACGATCTCGCCAGCCGCGATGTTGTGGCGGGCGGTCAGCGAGTGCTCCCACCGGATGTAGTCGGTCACCGGCTCCGAGACGATCCTAGCCCGGCGCAGCGTCACGCCGCGGGCCACCGTCTCCTTCACCAGCGCTTGCCACTGACGATATTCCTCGGGCAGCTCGACGTCGCGTCCCTCCCGCCACGCGTCGAACAGCGAGTCGGCCATGTAGGAGTCGCGCATCTCCAGGTGAACGGCCGAGTGCTTAGCGCTCCTCAGCAGGGCGGTGAAGTCCGGCACGTTCTGCTGCATCGCACGCCTTCCTCAGGATCGGGATCATCCGGGCCGGGATGCGTACCACGCCCTCGTGGTCGGGCACGCCCTTGGGGTGGCCCGGCACCCACTCGGTCTCGTTGATCTTCGCGTACATCTCCAGGCCCGGGAGCCAGCCCTGGACGACGATCTCGGCCGCCTCGTCTTCGACCCACACCGTGGGCGAGCCGCCGTTGGGCGAGTTCGGGTCTTTCCCGAAGAACTCTAGAGCCATGATTCCCTCCAACACCAAACCAGTTGCGGAGTCTTGCGGTGACGCTCCCTCAGTCGGATCTGGCGGTCAAGACCGAGCGGAGTGATTGGCGGGTTCAGACCGCTCCCGAAAACGGCGAGGCCCCCGCGCGGAAGGGGTGTGCACGGGGGCCTTGGGCTGTCTCGGGTCAGAACAGGCCGGTGACGAACTGGAAGATCGCTCTGATGATCGCGATGGGGATGGCCACGATGAAGGCGATGACGACGAGGACGAAGACGCAGCTCAGTTCCTCGGGAAGCTGTTCGCTCCAGTGCTTCTTGGCCACCGGGTCGCCCCTACTTCACGGGGGCGCTGTAGGAGGTGCCGAAGCCGTCCTTGCGGTAGTAGACCTTCACCGCGTCGACCTTGCCCTTGACGGTGATCGTGCCGCTGGCCTTCTCGCCCTTGAACAGGTCGACGGCGCGCAGGTCGGTCTCCCCGCCGAAGACCTCGGTGGTGTACTTCACGCCGTCGGCGTCCTTGACCTCGAAGTACAGCGGGTTGACGGAGATCTTCTCGTCGGTGTTGTTGGTGACGGTGACCTTGAGCGACGTGTAGTTGTCGCTGTCGTGGAAGACGGTCTTCTTGAAGGGGGCTTTGGCCGCGGTGATGGTGACCGGCAACTCCTCGGTGACCTCCGGCTTCGGCTTTTCGGCGGCCTTCGGCTTCGCGGCCGGCGCGCTCGTCGGGACGGCGGCCTTGGCCTCGGCGGACTGGGTGGCCTTCGGCTTGGCGTCGGCGCTCTCGTCGCGGTCGGAGGAGTTGACGACGTTGGCGGTGCAGGAGACGAAGAACAGGCCGCCGAGGACGAAGGTGGCGATCTTCCAGCCGTTGCGCTGCTTCTGCGGCGGAGGCGGACCCCACTGCGGGGACTGCTGAGGGTGACCGAAGCCGGGCTGCTGCGGGGGCGTGGACACGCGAAACTCCTGGGAAAGCGGGGGGTGAGCGCGCACAGCTTAGACGGGTGGCATTCCGTGTCACTACTGCACGGTAGGACTTCATGTGATCGTCCCGAGCGGAGCCTTGATCAACCCCGAAAACGACGAAAGGCTCCGGTGTTCCGGAGAGTTCACGCGCGACCGTGGCCCTTGCGGGCTGGCATCCGTACCCTCGCGGGATGGCGAACGACGAAGAACGCGAACTGTGGATGCCGTCGCTGTTCCTGGCGTACGGACAGGCCATGTACTACGCCTCGCTGCTGGAGAAGTTGCTGCACGCAGTCGACGCCGAGCGTCGGCGAGAACTCATCGCGCAGGGCTTCAACCTGTCGAGGGGGTTGTATGGCGGCAGCGGCAACATGGCGGACAACATCAAGAAGGTCGTTCCCCACGACGCCGCTCTCGCGAAGAAGCTGGAGGAGGCGAAGGACAGCAGGAACCACCTCGCGCACAACTTCTGGCTCGACAACGCCGCCAACGTGTACGACCGGGACAACGTCGTGAAGCTCGGCGAGAGCCTGGTTGAGCGTACGAAGGTCTTCAAGACGCTGTCGCGTCGGGTGGTGCTTCTCCTGGTCGACATCGGAGAGAAGAAGGGCGAGGTTCTGACCGAAGGCGGTCGCCAGAACCTTGACCGTATGCTCGCGCAGTTGGAGGGGTGACCACCAAGGGCTGTCCGGTGCGCGTGAGGACCGCACCGATGAGCTGACCGGTCCCAGAAACGACGAAACTCCCGCTGGTCCGGATTACTCCGCGGCGAGGGTTTTAGTGCGATCGGGTGCAATTAGATCGAATATGCCCTAGGGTCCTACTTGGCCAAGTAGGGTCTCCGGCATGGACGATCTCACCAGTCGCGCCTTGCGCGCCTACTACCGCGCCGGCGACACCACCATCCCTTCCTCCGTCGACTCCGGACCCGTCACCGACGAGGGGAAGAAGTACGTGGTGCTCCGCAACGTCAACGGCACGCTCGCCGTGTACCGGCACCAGAACAGCGGTCAGCTCAGGCGGCTCAAGCGCTGGCCGCAGGGGCTCGACGTCTACTAGACGCGACGAAGCCCCCGTCCGGATCGCTCCGGGGCGGGGGCCTCGTGGTGGGTCAGGTGTTGCGCTTGCTGACGGGATAGACCTCGTGTTCCGGGTCCCACCACACGACGTGGAAGACGTTGCCGTTGAGGAAGCCGTACAGGCGCTGCTTCCCCTGGAGTCGCAGACGGTGGATCTCGGTCATGTCGTCGCGACGCATCGCTGCCAGGCGGGTGTACGCCTCCTTGCACAGTGGAGCGTCCGGCAGGCCATACGTCGTGAAGGTGCCGGAGGTGTTGCGCAGCTCGTTCAGCGTGAACCGCTCGAAGTCGCGGAGTTTCTCCAGGAGCTCCCCGAACGTCTGCTGGTCGATCTTGTCGAGCCCCCAGCGGCCGTCGTGGTCGACGTGGGAGAAACGCCAGGCAAGCCGCTGCTCCGAGGTGTGCGCATCGGGGAGACGCCCCTGGGTCGGGACGACTACGGGCTTCCCCCGAGCAGCCTTCGGTAGACTGCCCAGCTTCTTCTTCGCCCCCACTCCGGCTACTCCTCAGAGCCCGAGGACACGAGCGCGGAGAAGTACTCGAAGACCTCTTCGTCCAGAAGCGGCTCGGTCGAGCGGTCGAGCGGACCGGCGCCGGCGCGCTGTCTGGCGGCGATCCACGGGGAACCCTGATGTGTCATCTCGGAGAGCTGGTGCGCGGTGTACCGGCCCAGCTCCTGGCAGACGAGATCGATGGATTCGCGCTGATCGTCGGTGAGCCGGGACGCGTCGCCGGGGATCTCGCCCTTGGCGAGGTTGTACCGGCCGCGGTGGTCCGCGTAGAGGGCGGGGCTGACCGGCCCGTTCGCCCACGCCTCGAAGTCGAACGGGAAAAGCTGTTCGTCCGACCACACGCGGTGATAGCCGTACGCGAAGAAGCAGAGCTTCTGCATCTTCATCGCGGTCATGGGGCCGTGCTTGTCCAGCACGTACGCAGCCACGTCGTGCACGGTCGCCATCGTCTTCCTCCTCTCCTCCTGGGAGTCTCCCCCTGGACTGTGAACGTTACCGCTCGCGACTGACACCGTCGCCCTGCTGGTGATGGCGCTGTGATCGAGAGCACGACATTTCACTCGTCGGCCCGTGGTGTAGCGGCTGTCTCCTCGCACGGGCAGGGCTCGGTGTACGGCGTCCCATCCGGGTAGGTCACTGGGCCGCTGAGGTGCCACAGTCGGCCGTTGCATGTGCGTTTGGTGTGGCAGGGGCACGACGGGCAGTCCTGAGGAGCCGGGCGCATCCAGCGGTGCCCGTCGGGGGCGTCCAGGGACGGGTCCTCGATCCATTTCGTCATGCGGAGGTCTCCTTCGTGAAGGTGTGCGCCATGCGGAAGAGCGGCGAGGCAGCGTTGTGCAGGGAGAGAGAAAGGGCCGCCAGGTCGCCCACGGCGTCGTCGAGGTAGGCCAGCACCGCGCGGACCTCTTCGCCGGACTCCGAGCCGTCGTCCATGCGGATCTGCGCCTGGTCCTGGCGGCGGCGGAGCTGAGCGGCGAGCTGGGCGAGGGCCTGTGGCATCCGGTCGACGGCGGTGGCGAGGCCCTGGACCGTGCTGGAGATCTGCGGGGCGGTGAGCTGGCCATCGAGGCTCGCATGGTTGATCTTGCGTACGGCCTCGGCAGCGGCGATGGCGGCCTTGGCGGGGTCGGGCTTGGGCATGACGGGATTCCTTGTCAGACGTGGTTCCAGTTAGCGGCCGAGTCCGGCGTAGGCGAGCAGCGCGAAGAAGACGAGCGCGGAAAGGACGAGCGAGACGGGGACGCCGCAGCCGGCCCCCTTGAGGCGCTCGATCTCGGCGGCTATGGCGGCGGCCTCGGTCTCGTACAGGACCCGGGCCGGGTGGCCTTCGGGGAAGTCTTTGATCACGCCACGCCGGTCGTCGAGCTGGGCGCGGAGGCGGGCTATCTCGGCGTCGTGGTTGCCGAACACGCTGGGGTGTCTCCTTCGGTTGTGGTGGGTGCCGGGCGGCCTCCGCGGCCCCTCAGCCGGAGCTGAGAGGCACGGCCAGGTGACCGGTCGAGTGGTTGCGCAGCCCCTCCCCTGGGACGCGGCGGAGAGCGGTACCTGCGGTACCCGGTCCCATCTGACCTGCGAGAACCGTTGGGAAGCGGGGCTAGGCCCCCTCGCGGGGGAGGGGCTCGGTGCGGGTCAGATCGGGGACCAGGTGGGTGGGGAGGCGGGGCAGGCGTCCCAGTGCTGAGGTCAGCTCCGTGTACTGGACGCCGAGGGCCTTCTCCCCGTTGACGCTGATCTTCTTGACGGGGATGTCCGCGGATCGCAGGACAGCGGGGAACATGTCGGGGGTCTTGTAGAGGAACAGGCCGGACGCCTGGAGCCGTTGGAGGAGGTCGACCGCCAGGACGCCGCCCTTGCGCGCCAGGTGTGCCTCGGCCACGGCGTGCTCGACGAAGAGGCGCAGGGTGTGGCGCCAGGCCCCGAGGTCTCCGGTCTCAATCGCCTCCGGTTCCTCTTCCGCTTCTTCTTCCCCGACCCCCAGTTCCAGGCGGGCGGTGGCGGCGAGGAGCTCGGCGGGGACCGGTCGCACGCTGAGCTCGAAGGGGTGGTGGCCCCGGGCGAAGCAGGCGGCGGCGGTGCCTAGCGCGGAGACGATCAGTACCACGCCGTCGAGCAGCCACGTCCCGGCGACGACGCCCGCGACGGGGAGCGTCAGCACCGCGCAGCGGACGGCGGCGATCTTCTTGCGGAGGTGTCCGACCTGCCCGGGGTCGATGTCGCGGATCTCGAAGTCGCCGAGGGCTTCGAGGGCGGCGTCGTGGCGGCGGCCCTCGTGTTCGGCCTGGGCGAGGTCGGACTGGGCGGCGGGGACGAGGCCGCCGTCTTCGGCGGCGATCCGGCGGAGCTTCGTCGCGCGTTTATGGGCGCGGCGGGCCTCGCGCTGGTGCTCGTCGACCGCCTCGGCGTGCGCGTCGGCGCGAGACTTGATGATGCGCCGGAGGAGCTCCTCCTCGCCTATGGTGTGGCCACCAGCCCAGTGCGCGAGGAGCACCGCGATGTTCCCCGCGCCCCGGGTGGTGCGGACGATCAGGGGTCCGGGCTTGGTCCTCACCCGATCATCCCCTCCCCGATCCACGTCATGAGCGGGACGCCGATCATGGAGGCCACTCCCCCGAGGGAGGAGGCGATGCCCCACGTTGACCCCGTCAGGGCGCCGGAGATCGCGAGGGCCCGCTCGCCCCAGCCCTTGGCGAACCAGATGAACAGGCCGAGCAGGATGACGAGCGTGAACGCGATCCAGCTCCCGGAGTAGCCGAGGACTTCGCCGGTCGCGATCGGGACGGCTCCGGCGCCGGACTGGCCGATGGCCGCGTTGCCGATCTCCTGGCCGAGCTTGTTGCCGGTGCCGGTGAAGCCTCCGGCGACGTTGCCGACGATGCCGCCGACGACGGCGGAGGAGAGGACCATGACGAGGAAGGAGGCGGCCCAGGGCAGCCAGAACTTCCGCTTCTTGAGCGCCTTGAACGTGCGGCCGTTGCTGTAGAAGATGACGGCCCCGGTGACGACCATGAGGCAGAACCCAAACGCGGCGCCGGCGCGGGTGACGACGTGCGTGATTTCGATGAAGTCCACGGTCAGGCCCCCACGATCCAGGTTGAGATGAGGTTGCGGGTCGGGTCGGCGAGGAGCGTTCCGCCGACGGCGGCGACGAGCAGCGCGGCGAAGAGGAAGCGGCGGATGCGCCCGCCGGTTGCGATGCCGACGGCGCAGATGCCGGAGGTGAGGAACGCGGCGGCGAACGCGGTGTCGACGCCCATGTCCTGGGAGACCGGCGTGGCCACGTGCTCGGCCCACAGGAACGCGGGGGCGGTGGCGAGCGCGAGGAGGGTGAGGGAGCGGACAGGCCGCAGGGCGCGGACGGCGGCGCGGACGCGGTCCCAGTCGACGGTGTGGTGGGAGTTCGGCGCGAGGGTCGGGATGTGGTCGGGTTCGGGCTCTATGTACGTCATGCTGGTACTGCCTCTCTGAGGTGAAGGCGGCCCCGGTTTCGTTGTCTAGGCGGTTATCCGGGGCCGCCGGTCTGTTCGTGTGCGGGGTCAGGCGGTCGTCTTGTCCGCGAGCGCGCGCCGGAGTGTCCGGGCGGACACGCCGAGCTGCTCGGCGTACTCGGCGAACGTGACGTCCGGCGTGTCCTTCTGGGCCTGCGCCCAGCCTTCGGCGTAGCCGGTGTACCGCTTGGCCGCTGCTTCAGATGCCCGCGCGTTGCGGGCGGCGAGCGGGTTCTTCGGCTCCGGACTGACGGGCGGCACCTGCGGGTTTGTCGACTCATCGTCAGAGCCGTTCGCCTGTGTGTCCGGTCCTTCCGGGGCGGGCGCGACTGACGGCTTCTCCGCCTGTCCGGCCTCGGCCTGTCCGGTCTCCTCGGGCTCCGTCCGGTCGCGCACGGGGATGCGCACGCGGACT
The DNA here is from genome assembly GCF_040653375.1 of Streptomyces sp. NPDC047974. Lineage (NCBI taxonomy): Bacteria > Bacillati > Actinomycetota > Actinomycetes > Kitasatosporales > Streptomycetaceae > Streptomyces > Streptomyces sp. NPDC047974. The sequence goes on along the minus strand of NZ_JBEZNU010000024.1, from coordinate 72,289 downwards.
TCCTGACGCGGCGTGTTTGCGGCGAGGACAGGCACCCGCGCGGCACGCAGAGAGGGAGGCTCCTCCGCGTCGTGATCGGCGTGGCCGGGCGCGGGCGTGCTCGGTGTGTCCGCGTACTCGTGCACCGGGATGCCGACGACCTCGATCGCGGCCAGGGCGTGCTCCTCGAACGCGGGGGCCGGTGCGATGACCGGGCTGGGGACCGGCCGCCACTCGATCAAGATGTCCGCCGCCGCGAGGCCGGCGGGGGCGGTCTCGGCGAGCGGGACGCCGAGCTTGGCCAGGCGGAGCGGCATGACGGCTTCGACGGGGGCCCTGCGCCGCCACCTGCGGCCGTACTTCGCCTGGAGCTGGGCCTGGTAGATCAGGCGGTCCTGTTCGAGCCGCACCGTCTGGTCGTAGGAACGCAGCTCCCACAGCTTCATCCGGCGCCACAGCCGGAACGTGGGGGCCGGGGACAGGAACCAGCGCCAGAAGCGGACGCCGTCCATGTGCTTGTCGGCGGTGATGTCCGCGAGGCGGCCGACGGCATGGCGTACGGCTTCGACCACGACGACGAACAGCATGGGCATCGTGGCGTGCATCCCGACCGCGATCGGGTCGGGCCACGCGGCGGCGGCGTTGAAGGCGATCGTCGCGGCCGTCAGCAGCCACGCCATGTGGCGGAGGACGGGGAAGGGAATCCTGATCCAGGTGAGGAGCAGGTCGAGCGCCAGGAGGACGGCGATACCGGCGTCGATCCCGATCGGGAAGACGTGGGCGAAGTTGCCGAAGTCCTTTTCGACTGCGAGGTCCACGACGGCCCCGTAGGACCCGGCGAAGCCGATGGAGGCGATGACGAGCGCGCCGGCCCCGACGGCGACGGCGAGTTTCTTGCGGGCTCCGGTGAGCTGGGCGAGGCCCGTGCGCGGGTCGGTCACCGCGGCCTCCTTTCGTGTCGTGCCTTACGGGCCCCGTAGAAGAACGCGGCCAGGGAGCGGTAGCGCTGGGACAGCGGGATGCGAGAGGTCACTGGGTCCCCGCTTTCAGCGCGAGGACGACGAGGGCCAGGACGACGGCGAGGTTGAGGAGCACTGCGCCGCACCCCGCTTCCTTCTGCGGCTTCACTGGCCACCCCCGAAGAAGTCGGCCGCGATCTGGTGCCACTGCCTCGCGTCGGCGCGGCGCTTGCGGTCGGCCCTGATTCGGGCGGCGCGGATGCGGCGCTGGTCGAGCGTCACGGTGAGGGACGGCAACTTGAGCTGGATCGCGGTCATCAGCGCACCTCCGCCATCACGGAGACGGTGCTCGTGCCGGAGTGGCCGACGGCCTCGGTCAGGCGGCCCTCGAAGCGGAAGCCGGGGGCCTCGATCGCCTCGCGGACGCACTGCATGAGCTCGGCCGGGACCGGGGCGTGAAGCTTGATCTGGATGTCGGCGCCGAGGTCGCCGGCGGCCGAGAGGAATTCGAGCAGCCGGGCCAGGGCGTCTTCCTGGAGTTCGGCGAAGCGCTCGGGCGAATACGCGGTCACTTCGTCCACCCCTTCGCGATCCTCTCGGCACCCTTGCGGCCCGTGGCCCTGTCTACGGGCGGGATGGTGGGTAAGGTCTTCATGTCGTTCTCCCTGTTCAGGTCTAGGAGTTCGGCTGCCCCGGCTGACGTGTCCGCGTCGGTCGGGGCTTTGTCGTTGGTGCGTGGGCGGGGAGGGGTTCGCACCCTCGCCTCCGCGGAGGCCCTGCTGAGGGCCGCCCTTGGGCATGTCTCCGCCGTCCCCGATGTCCCTCCCTTCGGCCGGGGTGTGGGCGGTGCCTATGCAGTTCTCAAGACCTCGTGCGCTTCCATCCGACGGGTTGGCTACCGCTTCCGGGCGCTGTTTTTGCTGGTCAGGCATGGCTCAGGCGTTCAACTTCCGCTCCATTGCGGGCGGTTGTTGTGCGAGTTCAGACCGTAGCGGGAAAGTCTGGAGGTCTCAAGAGTCTTGAGATTTTTGGGATCTTGGGTTCCTCAAGACCTCGTGAATCCGTACGATTCGCGGCATGGACGAGGAGATGACGGTCGAGGCCGCTCGCAAGGGCTGGGGCGAGCTGATCGAGTCGATGAAGTGGCGACCGCGCGGGGTGCGCATCCGGAAGTACAAGACTCCGGTGGCCGCGATGGTCCCGATCGACTGGTACGAGAAGGCCGTGGCCGCCATCGGCGAGCCGGGAGCCGAACCGCCGGCCGCCGAATCCTGAACCAGCAACTTCCAGGCCCTCGCTTCGGCGGGGGCTTCTTGCTGTCCTGAACACGGGTTGCTCCTTGGGTAGTGGGGGGTGGTCTAGTCGTGAGACAGCACAGGTCAGGCGGCCATCCACGCCTCCTCAGCGGCTCGGGCGCGGGCGAGGAGCTCGGCGTGGTCGGGCTCGGTCTCGTGCCAGATCCATCCGCCATCCGTGGCGACGTGCAGGCCCTCGATCACTTCGCCGGACGCCGGATCGACCACCACGCCGTCCTCACAGACCAGATCCATGTCCACGGCGTGCAGATGGCGCGAAGGGCGATCGGCACGGCGGTTCTCGGCGCGACGGGCCTGGAGGCGCTCCCAGTGCTCGCGCTGGGCGGCGTGGCGGGTCCTGCGCCGCTCACCGGCCCCGGCGACGCCGAGGCGCTCGGCGGCCTCGTCCCAGGACCGCACAGGCTCCGCGGACTCCTCGGTCTGCTCGCCGATGCCGTCGAGGGCCTGCTGGGAAAGCCGGTAGGTCTCCCCGTCCTTCACCACCAGGCCGAGGCCGGTGAGCTTGCCGACGGCGCGGTACGCGGTGGGGCGGGAGATGGAAGCCGTGCCCTGGAGCTGCTCGATCGTCTGGCCCGGGTTTTCCGCGAGCGCGGCGACGACCGCGAGGCCACTGCCCCCGAGGCCGAAGTGAGCGAACGCGTCCTCGGGCATGACCCGGGCGGCGGCGCGGGAGCTGATGTCCGCCTCGGCCTGTCTCACGGTTGGGCCACTCAGGACCCCCCCAGCCTTCGGCCCCTGGGTAGTGGCCCAGCGCTGAGACGAACGGTTCTCCACGGGCTTGATCAGCATCCAGCGGGCGGCCTCGGTCGCTGAGCCGTGATCGAGCTGGCGGAGAAGACCCCGCTCCACGAGACGCCCGTTCGACTTCCGCGCGGTCTCCCGGCTACACCCGATCCGCTCGGCCAGATCCCGCTCGGAAACGGTGTGGTCCCAGCCGCCGGCCTCGGCGCAGATGTCGAGCCGGGCCACCAGGTTCTTCATGTCGGTCTTGCCCGCGATCCCCCGCCACGGTGTCGTCTCGATCTGGGCGCGCAGCTCGGCGAGGGAGGCGTGGAAGTCAGTGCGCGAGGCGATGGCGTCGGTGGCCGCGACGTGTTCGGAGGCGCCCTCCCAGGCCCGGCTCAGCCACTGCACCGCACGGTCGTGGCCGCGACGGTGGGCGATCAGGCGGGCGTGCGCACCGGCCTTGTACGGGCCGTCGAGCATGACCTGGAAGAAGTCGGAACGCTTCCACCCGGCGCGGGCCGCAGCGGCGGCGATGGCGCGGGTGGCGGTCCAGGCGTGATCGGCAGCCGCGGAGTCCTTGCCGCCCCGCTGGCGGGACCAGGTGGCGTAGGTGTCGGTGGTGTCGCCGTCGACTAGGAGCGCGGTCATACGTCGAGACAGGGGAGGCAGCGCGGCCAGAAGGCCGATCCGTTCGGCCGCAGCGGCGAAAACCGGATCCCGGAGGGGACGTCTGGGTGGCCATGCTGTATCAGGGCATGGCAAACTAAGCGCGGTCACGGGTCTCTTCCGTGGGCAGCCTCCCGAGCCCCTGGCAGGGCGGAGGAAGCAAGGTGGAGGTCGCTCCACCAAGAGGTCCGATCCACCATGGACGGGACGGCTGCAACCGTCCCTTGTGGAGCGGGCCTCTTCTCGTTTCGCGACCTTGGGCGTCGTTTCTCCGACGCCGGGCCAGCCGGGGCAGGCGAAGACGTCGCGCAGCAGCCCGATCGCCCCCTGCAAGGGACGCCCGCGCGACTACGGACGTGACGTTAAGGCCGCACGCGGAGTGAGGTCAAACACTCCGTCAGAACTCTGCCGACGGCTTTGGCCTGGGCTTTTCGCATCAAATCAGGAAGAAAAGACTGAGGCCCCGTCGCCCTGAGTGAGGGTTTCGGGGCCTCGTTTCGGCACCTTCATGCCTGACGCTTCGTCAGTGAACTCGGCTGACCCTGCACAGTCCCTGCACAAGGCACTGAAAGATGCCGGAAGGTGTCGACAGGTATTGGAAGGCGTTTCCGCAGGTCACGGACCGATTCTCGACTCTCGGAGCATTGTCCTGCTTGATGCCGATCTGTCCGAGTCCCTAGATGTCCCTGAAGATCTCGATCTGCGCCCCGATCGAGTTCAGCCGCTCCGCCAGGTCCTCGTAGCCGCGGTTGATGACGTACACGTTGCGCAGGACCGAGGTGCCTTCGGCGGCCATCATCGCGAGGAGGACGACGACGGCGGGGCGGAGGGCGGGCGGGCACATCATCTCGGCGGCGCGCCAGCGGGTGGGACCCTCGACCAGGACGCGGTGGGGGTCGAGGAGCTGGAGGCGGCCGCCGAGGCGGTTGAGGTCGGTGAGGTAGATGGCGCGGTTGTCGTAGACCCAGTCGTGGATGAGGGTCTGGCCCTGGGCCGTGGCCGCGATGGCCGCGAAGAAGGGGACGTTGTCGATGTTGAGGCCCGGGAAGGGCATCGGGTGGATCTTGTCGATCGGCGCCTCCAGCTTGGAGGGGCGGACCGTCAGGTCGACCAGGCGGGTGCGGCCGTTGTCGGCGGGGTACTCGGCGGAGCGGTCGTGGTCGAGGCCCATCTCCTCCAGGACCGCGAGCTCGATCTCCAGGAACTCGATCGGGACCCGGCGGATCGTCAGCTCGGACTCGGTGACGACGGCCGCGGCGAGGAGGCTCATCGCCTCGACCGGGTCCTCGGAGGGGGAGTAGTCGACGTCGACGTCGATCTCCGGGACGCCGTGCACGGTGAGGGTGGTGGTGCCGACGCCGTCGACCCGCACGCCCAGCGCCTCCAGGAAGAAGCACAGGTCCTGGACCATGTAGTTGGAGGAGGCGTTGCGGATGACGGTGACGCCGTCGTGGCGGGCGGCGGCCAGGAGCGCGTTCTCGGTGACGGTGTCGCCGCGCTCGGTCAGGACGATCGGGCGGTCGGGGGAGACGGCCCGCTCGACCTGCGCGTGGTAGAGGCCCTCGGTGGCGGTGATGTCCAGGCCGAAGCGGCGCAGCGCGATCATGTGCGGCTCGATCGTGCGCGTACCGAGGTCGCAGCCGCCGGCGTACGGCAGCCGGAAGCGGTCCAGGCGGTGCAGGAGCGGGCCGAGGAACATGATGATGGAGCGGGTGCGGATGGCGGCCTCGGCGTCGATGGACTCCATGTCCAGCTCGGCCGGCGGCACGATCTCCAGGTCCACGCCGTCGTTGATCCAGCGGGTGCGGACGCCGATGGAGTTGAGGACTTCGAGGAGCCGGAAGACCTCCTCGATCCGCGCCACCCGGCGCAGCACCGTGCGGCCCTTGTTGAGGAGGGTGGCGCAGAGCAGCGCGACGCAGGCGTTCTTGCTGGTCTTGACGTCGATGGAGCCGGAGAGCCGGCGGCGGCCGACGACGCGGAGGTGCATGGGGCCGGCGTAGCCCAGGGACACGATCTCGCTGTCGAGCGCCTCGCCGATGCGGGCGATCATCTCAAGGCTGATGTTCTGGTTGCCGCGTTCGATCCGGTTGACGGCGCTCTGACTGGTGGCCAGGGCTTCGGCGAGCTGCGTCTGGGTCCAGCCGCGGTGCTGCCGGGCGTCACGGATGAGCTTGCCGATGCGTACGAGGTAGTCGTCTGCCATGCCGTCACGTTATCTCAGATATGAGATGTGGCGATCATCGGGGTGAGGCATTCGAGTGACGTGTCGTTACGTATGAGGTTATATGACCGATTCGGGTCAGTCGGGATGTCCGAGAGCCGTGGGGTGTCGCGGCTCGTAGAGCGGCAGCTCGGTGCCGCTGGGGAGGCGTACCGCCGCGAGCCGTCCCCACTGCTCGTCGGTGACGGCCCGTGAGATCTCGACGCCCTTGTCGTCCAGGTCGGCGAGGGTGCGGGTGAGGTCCTCGCACATCAGGTAGACCTCGGGTCTGCCCCCGCCCTCCTCGGCGGGGTGGACCGCGATCTCGGCGGGCGGCAGCCGGAAGATCAGCCACCCCCGCCCCGCGTCCACGTGCGGGAAGCCGAGGACGTCCCTGAGGAAGGCCCGGTCGGCCTCCGTGTCCCGGCTGTAGAGGGTGATGTGCGCGCCGCTGAACATGTGCCGATCGTCGGCGCGGCCGGGTGGTCCGGCAACGCGGGCGCGTCCGGACGGGTGGGGCGGCCTCGTCCCGCCGTCGAGCGCCACGCGAGATCGGGGGTGGTCCGGGCATGACCGACGGCCGGGGATGCACTAGAGTTATCTCGACATCGAGATAACTGCTGACGGCGCACTGCGGCCGCCTCCCCGGTAAGGGTTACCTAACTTAGCCTTACCTTAGCGGATCGGCGAGATGCCGTGGCGGCAGCATGACGGTAGTACGCGCACATTGATGAAGGAGACTGTCGTGTCGGCGAACAGCTTCGACGCCCGCAGCACGCTGCGCGTGGGCGACGAGTCGTACGAGATCTTCAAGCTGGACAAGGTCGAGGGCTCCGCGCGCCTCCCTTACAGCCTGAAGGTCCTCCTGGAGAACCTGCTCCGCACCGAGGACGGCGCGAACATCACCGCCGACCACATCCGGGCCCTCGGCAACTGGGACTCGCAGGCCCAGCCGAGCCAGGAGATCCAGTTCACGCCGGCGCGCGTGATCATGCAGGACTTCACCGGTGTCCCCTGTGTCGTCGACCTCGCCACCATGCGCGAGGCCGTCGCCGCGCTCGGCGGCGACCCGGCGAAGATCAACCCGCTCTCCCCGGCCGAGATGGTCATCGACCACTCCGTCATCGCCGACAAGTTCGGCACCAACGACGCCTTCGCGCAGAACGTCGAGCTGGAGTACGGCCGCAACAAGGAGCGCTACCAGTTCCTGCGCTGGGGCCAGACCGCCTTCGACGACTTCAAGGTCGTCCCCCCGGGCACCGGCATCGTCCACCAGGTGAACATCGAGCACCTGGCCCGCACGGTCATGGTCCGCAACGGCCAGGCGTACCCCGACACCCTCGTCGGCACCGACTCCCACACCACCATGGTCAACGGCCTCGGTGTGCTCGGCTGGGGCGTCGGCGGCATCGAGGCCGAGGCCGCCATGCTCGGCCAGCCGGTCTCCATGCTCATCCCGCGCGTCGTCGGCTTCAAGCTGACCGGCGAGCTGCCCACCGGCACCACCGCCACCGACCTGGTGCTCACGATCACCGAGATGCTGCGCAAGCACGGCGTCGTCGGCAAGTTCGTCGAGTTCTACGGTGAGGGCGTCGCCGCCACCTCGCTCGCGAACCGCGCCACCATCGGCAACATGTCGCCCGAGTTCGGCTCCACCGCCGCGGTCTTCCCGATCGACGACGAGACCCTGAACTACCTCAAGCTCACCGGCCGCTCCGAGCAGCAGGTCGCGCTCGTCGAGGCGTACGCCAAGGAGCAGGGCCTCTGGCTCGACCCGGCCGCCGAGCCCGACTTCTCCGAGAAGCTGGAGCTCGACCTCTCCACCGTCGTCCCGTCGATCGCCGGCCCGAAGCGCCCGCAGGACCGCATCGTCCTCGCGAACGCCGCCGAGCAGTTCGCCCAGGACGTGCGCAACTACGTCTCCACCGCCGACGAGGCCGGCGAGGAGTCCTTCCCGGCCTCCGACGCCCCGGCCGTCTCGGGCAGCGTCCCGTCGAACCCGGTCGAGGTGACCGCCCCCGACGGCACCACCTACACCCTCGACCACGGTGCGGTGACGGTCGCGGCCATCACCTCCTGCACCAACACGTCGAACCCGTACGTCATGGTCGCCGCCGCGCTCGTCGCGAAGAAGGCCGTGGAGAAGGGCCTCACCCGCAAGCCGTGGGTCAAGACCACCCTCGCCCCGGGCTCGAAGGTCGTCACCGACTACTTCGACAAGGCCGGTCTCACCCCGTACCTCGACAAGGTCGGCTTCAACCTCGTCGGCTACGGCTGCACCACCTGCATCGGCAACTCCGGCCCGCTGCCGGAGGAGGTCTCCAAGGCCGTCAACGAGCACGACCTCGCCGTGACCTCGGTCCTCTCGGGCAACCGCAACTTCGAGGGCCGCATCAACCCCGACGTCAAGATGAACTACCTGGCCTCCCCGCCGCTGGTCGTCGCGTACGCCCTCGCGGGCTCCATGAAGGTGGACATCACCAAGGACGCGCTCGGTGTCGACACCGAGGGCAACCCGGTCTTCCTCAAGGACATCTGGCCGTCGGAGTCCGAGGTCAACGACGTCGTCGCCAACGCGATCGGCGAGGACATGTTCGCCAAGTCCTACCAGGACGTCTTCGCCGGCGACGCCCAGTGGCAGGCGCTGTCGATCCCGACCGGCAACACCTTCGAGTGGGACGCCGAGTCGACCTACGTCCGCAAGCCCCCGTACTTCGAGGGCATGACGATGGAGACCACCCCGGTCACCGACATCACGGGCGCCCGCGTGCTCGCGAAGCTCGGCGACTCGGTCACCACCGACCACATCTCCCCGGCCGGTGCCATCAAGGCCGATACCCCGGCCGGCAAGTACCTCACCGAGCACGGTGTGGAGCGTCGCGACTTCAACTCCTACGGCTCGCGCCGTGGCAACCACGAGGTCATGATCCGCGGCACCTTCGCCAACATCCGCCTGCGCAACCAGATCGCGCCGGGCACCGAGGGCGGCTTCACCCGCGACTTCACGCAGGCCGACGGTCCGGTGTCGTTCATCTACGACGCCTCGCAGAACTACCAGGCCGCCGGCACCCCGCTGGTCATCCTGGGCGGCAAGGAGTACGGCTCCGGCTCGTCCCGCGACTGGGCCGCCAAGGGCACCGCGCTCCTCGGCGTCAAGGCCGTCATCACCGAGTCGTACGAGCGCATCCACCGCTCGAACCTCATCGGCATGGGCGTCCTCCCGCTCCAGTTCCCGGCCGGCCAGTCGGCCGACTCGCTGGGCCTGACCGGCGAGGAGACCTTCTCCATCGCCGGCATCACCGAGCTGAACGAGGGCACGACCCCCAGCACGGTGAAGGTCACCACCGACACCGGTGTCGAGTTCGACGCGGTCGTCCGCATCGACACCCCCGGTGAGGCGGACTACTACCGCAACGGCGGCATCATGCAGTACGTGCTGCGCAACCTGATCCGCGGCTAAGGGTCAGGTGGCAACGGGAAGGGCCCCGCTCCTCGTCACGAGGAGCGGGGCCCTTCCGGCGTTCACCGGGTCGGTCAGAACATGGCGCGGAAGCCGTTCCAGCCCGAGGTGCCGATCTTCACGCGGGTCGTGTACGGGGTGGTGGAGCTGCCCCGGCCCTTGTACAGCCACAGCGCGCCGCTGCTGTCGCGGGCCACCAGGTCCGCGCGCCCGTCACCGGTCAGGTCGCCGGAGGAGACGATCGAGTTGTAGCCGTTCCAGCCGCCGCCGATCCGGGTGCGGGCGGTGAAGGGGGCGTTGTTGACGCCGGTGCCCTTGTAGAGCCACAGCACGCCGTCGCGGTCGCGGGCCACGAGGTCGGCCCGGCCGTCGCCGGTGACGTCGCCCTTGCCGGCGATCTGGGTGTAGGAGTTCCAGCCGCCGCCGATGCGGATGCGCTGGGTCAGCGCCGCGTTGCTGTAACCCAGGTAGTGCCACAGGACGCCCGCGCTGTCGCGCGCCAGGATGTCCTCGGGCGCGCCGCCGCCGGTGTTGCCCGCCGAGACGATCTTGTTGTAGATGTTCCAGCCGCCGCCGAGGTCACGGAGCGGACCGCCGTCGGTGTAGTTCAGCCGGCCGTCGCTGCGGACGGCGTACCAGCCGTCGGAGTGCTTGAAGCCGTACTGGTCGACCTGGGCGTCCACGTCGGACTGGTTGAAGTGCTTGTACGAGGTCCAGTTGGTGCCGGAGGGGTCGGCGAGCCGCTGGATGCCGCCACCGCTGACGGGGGTGTACCCCCAGACGGTGCCGGCGCTGTTCACGCCGTACAGGTTGTTGAGCGGGGCTCCGGTGGTCGCGGCCGCCGCGGCCGCCGCGTAGGAGGAGACCCGGTCCGACTGCTGCGTGGATGCGGGCTTGTAGGCCGGAGCCGGCTCCGCCGCCACCGCGGCGGTCGTGGTGCCCACCAGGGCGGCGGTCACCGAGGCGACCGTGACACGGGCGAGCACACCCGTGCGGTTCAGGCCAGAAGTCTTGGCCACGTGATCTCCAGATCAGATTCGGGAACAGAAGGGCACGAAGCACTACCGAACTCAGCCCGGTTCGGCGGGATTTCCCCCGTTTCCGCCTGCCCGGCAGTGGCTCCGTACATGACAGGAAGACGACCCTGGTGCCCCTCCGGTTCCGGCCATGTCGCACCTTCTTTTCGCGCCCTGTCGCCCGCGGGGGAATTCGAATGGACCATTCAGGTTGTGAACGCGTGGCGGAGGGGTGTCGTCAGCTCGGTCGGGGCAGTGTGTCCGAGGGGAGGGCCGCGGGAAAACCCCGAGGTCTCAACTCGGGAAAGATGCCTGACGAATGCTGCTTTCGATCTTGCTCCCGCCGAGGGAAGTGGACTATACCTGTCGGCGTCCAGCCCGTCGGAATCCTCCGGCGACGGCCCGACGCCTGCACGACCCAGCTGCAAATGACCGCGGTGGCGGGGCCCTTCGCCCGTGGGCGAGACGAAGTACGGGCGACCGGTACACCGCCTGAGTCCTGAATGAAGGCGAGGACTTGAGCATGGGATCCACCTCCGCCCAGTCGAACGAGGGCGGCCTCGGCCGTCGCGACCTGATCAAGCGTTCCGCCGCTGTCGGTCTGATCTCCGTCCCGGCCATGGGCTTCCTCTCCGCGTGCGCCAGCGGTGGCGGCGAGAGCAACGACCAGGTCGAGAAGGGCGTCAAGTCCGAGAAGAACCCGCTCGGGGTCAACGAGTCCGCCGAGCTCGACTTCGTCCTCTTCGACGGCGGTTTCGGCCAGCAGTACGCCAAGGACGCGATCAAGCTCTTCGAGACCAACTACCCCAAGGCGAAGGTCAAGTTCACCCCGACGCAGAAGATCACCACCGAGCTCCAGCCGCGGTTCAACGGCGGCACCCCGCCGGACCTGATCGACAACTCGGGCGCCGAGCAGATGGACATGGGCGTCCTCGTCGGCCAGAAGCAGCTGACCGACCTGACCCCGCTCCTCGACGCGCCCTCGATCGACGACCCGAGCAAGAAGGTCCGCGACACCCTGCGCCCCGGCATCGTCGAGATGGGCCAGTTCGACGGCGAGCCCTGCTGGATGATCAACTACGCCTACACCGTCTACGGCGTGTGGTACTCGCAGAAGGCGCTCGACTCGCTCGACGCCACGTACCCCGAGACGTGGGACGAGATGCTGGCCGTCTGCGAGAAGGCCAAGAAGAAGAACATCGCGCCCTGGACGTACGCGGGCAAGCACCCGTACTACCTCCCCTTCTCGCTCTACCCGATGATCGGCAAGGTCGGCGGCCGCGAGGTCCTGGACGCCATCGACAACCTGGAGCCGAAGGCCTGGGAGCACCCGGCCGTCAAGGCCTGCTTCGAGGCGTACTACGAGCTCTTCAAGAAGGGCTACATCCTCCAGGGCACCCCCGGCCTCGACCACATCCAGTCGCAGACCGCCTGGACCGAGGGCAAGGCCCTCTTCCTCCCGAACGGCTCCTGGGTCGAGAACGAGGCCGCGAAGACCATGCCGGCCGACTTCGGTCTCGCCGTCTCCGCCCCGACCGGCCTGGACTCCTCCGACAAGCTGCCGTTCGGCACCCTCTGGGCGGCCGGCGGCGAGCCCTTCATCGTCCCGGCGAAGGCGAAGAACCCCGAGGCCGCCATGGAGCAGCTGCGCATCATGCTCAGCGAGGCCTCCTCCAAGAGCTTCACCCAGTCCGTGAAGTCGCTCAGCGCGCTCAACGGCGGCACCAGCGGCATCGAGCTGTCCCCGGGCCTCAAGTCCGGTGTGGCGGCGCTGGAGAAGGCCGGCACCAACGTGGTCAACCCCCGCCTGCAGGACTGGTACGTGGCGCTCCAGAAGGAGAAGATCGGCGTCGCCGGCATCGGCGAGATGATGGCGGGCCGCGCCACCCCGGCCGAGACGATCAAGAAGATCCAGAAGTTCGCCGACGAGGCGGCCAAGGACCCGAACATCAAGCACTACAAGCACCAGTGAGCAGTGCCGGGGCCCCTTCCCGCCGACCGGGAGCGGGCCCCGGCCCCTCGGCGCGCGGCGCCGCGGCGCGCGTCCTTCGCCGGAGATCGGGGTCGGTTCGGAATGCAGCACGGCAAGTACCGTTTCATCGTGGGGTTCCTGGCGGTCCCCCTGGCGCTCTACGCGCTCTTCGTCATCTGGCCGTTCATCCAGTCCATCTACTACTCGCTCACGGACTGGAGCGGTCTGAGTCCCGAATTCGGGTTCGTCGGTCTCGACAACTACACGAGACTGCTCGACGACGAGATCTTCTGGAAATCGCTCCAGCACAGTCTGACCTTCGCGGTCGTCCTTCCCCTGGTGACGGTCGGATTCGCGCTCTTCCTGGCGTTCATGCTGAATGTCGGGGGCCGGCGGCGGAAGGGCGCGGCGGTCACGGGCGTCCGCGGCTCCTCCTTCTACAAGATCGTCTATTTCTTCCCGCAGGTGCTGTCGATCGTGATCGTGGCGCTGCTCTTCCAGTTCGCGTACAACCCGAACAGCGGGGCCATCAATTCGTTCCTCAGGGCGGTCGGCCTCGGCGCCGTCCAGCCGGACTGGCTCGGTGATCCCGACCTCGCCCTGATCTGCGTGATGATCGTCCTCGTCTGGTCGACGGTCGGCTTCTTCGTGGTGCTCTTCTCGGCGGGCATGGCGTCCATTCCTCGCGACTTCTACGAGGCCGCGCTGCTCGACGGCGCCAACCGCTTCACCACGTTCTTCAAGATCACCCTGCCGCTGCTCTGGGACACCGTGCAGTCGGGGTGGATCTACATGGGCATCCTCGCGCTCGGCGCGGAGTCCTTCGCGGTCGTGCAGATCATGACCGTCGGCCCCAGCGGCGGCGGGCCCGACTACTCGACCATCGTGATGCCGCTGTACGTGTACCAGAAGGCGTTCCGGGACGGTCAGGCCGCCTACGCCACGACCATCGGCGTCGCGCTCCTCCTCGTCACGCTCGCCTTCGCGGCCGTCGTGATGAAGCTGGGCCGGCGCGAGCGGCTGGAGTTCTGATGAAGACCACCGACACCCCGCCCGCGGGCGACGAGCGGATCCCCGCCATCCGTACGGACCAGGTGCCCGTCGTCCGCAAGACCGCGGCCCCGGCCGGGACGAAGCGCGAGGGCGGCGTCCTCAACGTCTTCTCGCACGGCGTGCTGATCATCTGGGCGATCATGGTGGCGCTGCCGCTGCTCTGGGCGGTGATGACCTCCTTCAAGACCGACCGGGCGATCTTCACCTCGCCGTGGTCGCTGCCGGACGCGCTGCACTTCGAGAACTGGTCGCGTGCCTGGACCCAGGCGCACATGAGCGAGTACTTCCTGAACACGATCCTGGTGGTCGGCGGCTCGCTCGTCGGCACCCTGCTGTTCGGCTCGATGGCGGCGTACGTGCTGGCCCGCTTCGAGTTCCCCGGGAACCGCTTCCTCTACTTCCTGTTCATCGGCGGGATGAGCTTCCCGATCATCCTGGCGCTCGTGCCGCTGTTCTACGTGATGCAGAACATGGCGCTGCTGAACACGATCCACGGCCTGATCCTGGTCTACATCGCGTACTCGCTGCCCTTCACCGTCTTCTTCCTGACCGCCTTCTTCCGGACGCTGCCGACCTCGGTGGCGGAGGCGGCCTTCATCGACGGGGCCTCGCACACGCGGACGTTCTTCCAGGTGATGGTGCCGATGGCCAAGCCGGGCCTGATCAGCGTCGGCATCTTCAACTTCCTCGGCCAGTGGAACCAGTACCTGCTGCCGACGGTGCTCAACACCGACCCCGAGCAGAAGGTCCTCTCGCAGGGACTGGTGCAGCTCGCGGTCAGTCAGGGCTACAAGGGCGACTGGTCCGGGCTCTTCGCCGGCCTGGTGATGGCGATGCTGCCGGTGCTCGCCGCGTACATCGTCTTCCAGCGGCAGGTGGTGGCCGGTCTCACCGCCGGAGCCGTGAAGTAGCGGCCGGAAAGGAGCAGCGCTCCCACGCCCCCCCCGTAGGCCCCCGCACGCGTCCGCGTGCGGGGGCCTACGGCTGTTCCGGGTCTTGACGGAAGCGAAGGCGAAAGCGTCCCCTTAGAGTTCACATGTTGGAGATAACGGTGGGAGTGAGAGAGTCGATGGAGACTCCGGGGTCGCAGACGTCGCTGCACAGGGCCAATCTGGAGCGGGTCGTGCGCGCCGTGCGGATGGCCGGATCGCTGACCCAGGCGGAGATCGCCCGGGCGACGGGGCTGTCGGCGGCGACGGTCTCCAACATCGTCCGGGAGCTGAAGGACGGCGGCACGGTCGAGGTGACGCCCACCTCGGCGGGCGGCCGGCGGGCCCGCAGCGTCTCGCTCTCCGGCGACGCCGGCATCGTCATCGGCGTCGACTTCGGCCACACCCACCTCAGGGTCGCGGTGGGCAACCTCGCCCACCAGGTGCTCGCCGAGGAGGCCGAGCCGCTCGACGTGGACGCCTCCGCCGCGGAGGGCTTCGACCGGGCGGAGCAGCTGGTCAACCGGCTGATCGAGGCCACCGGCATCGGCCGGGACAAGGTGATCGGCGTCGGTCTCGGCGTGCCCGGCCCCATCGACGTCGCCTCCGGCACGCTCGGCTCGACCTCGATCCTGCCGGGGTGGAGCGGGATCAACCCCGCCGAGGAGCTGTCCGCGCGGCTCGGGGTCCCCGTCCACGTCGACAACGACGCCAACCTGGGCGCGCTCGGCGAGCTGGTGTGGGGGAGCGGCCGGGGCGTGAAGGACCTGGCGTACATCAAGGTGGCGAGCGGTGTCGGCGCCGGCCTGGTGATCGACGGCCGGGTCTACCGGGGCCCGGGCGGCACGGCCGGCGAGATCGGCCACATCACCCTCGACGAGTCGGGCCCGGTCTGCCGCTGCGGCAACCGCGGCTGCCTGGAGACCTTCACCGCCGCCCGGTACGTGCTGCCGCTGCTCCAGCCGAGCCACGGGCCGGACCTCACCATGGAGCGGGTGGTGCAGCTGGCGCGCGAGGGCGACCCGGGCTGCCGGCGCGTCATCGCCGACGTGGGGCGTCACATCGGCAGCGGTGTCGCCAACCTTTGCAATCTCTTGAACCCGAGCCGGGTCGTGCTCGGCGGTGATCTCGCCGAGGCGGGCGAGCTGGTGCTCGCCCCGATCCGGGACTCGGTCGGCCGGTATGCGATCCCGAGCGCCGCACGCAGGCTTTCCCTGGTCCAGGGCGCGCTGGGCGGCCGCGCCGAGGTGCTGGGGGCGCTGGCCCTGGTGCTGAGCGAGATGGGCGACTCGACACTCCTCAACGGGGCGGAAGGGGCATTTCAGGCCCATGCTCCGGCCTCCGTCCCCGCGTTCACTTAGAGAACGGTAACCACCGTTGTCATCTCGTTAAGTTTTCACTTCTTGACGACGGTGTTGCAGCCGAGTTGACTTCGTGACACCTCGGCCGCACCGTCGCGGCCTCGTCAGGGAGGCAACCCCACATGAACGCAATGACTCGTCGCGTCGTCATAGGCTCGGCCGCGGTCTCGATGGCCCTCGCGCTCTCCGCCTGCGGCCAGGCCGGCGGTGGTGACAGCGAGGAGAAGGGCAGCTCGACCAAGATCGGTCTGCTCCTCCCGGAGAACAAGACCGCGCGGTACGAGTCGCTGGACAAGCCGCAGTTCGAGAAGGCCGTCAAGGCCGCCTGCGGCGACTGCGAGGTCGTCTACAACAACGCCGTCTCCGACGTCGTGAAGCAGAAGCAGCAGTTCGACCAGCTCATCGCCGACGGCGTGAAGGTCATCGCGCTCGACCCGGTCGACTCCGCC
This sequence comes from Streptomyces sp. NPDC047974, assembly GCF_040653375.1. Lineage (NCBI taxonomy): Bacteria > Bacillati > Actinomycetota > Actinomycetes > Kitasatosporales > Streptomycetaceae > Streptomyces > Streptomyces sp. NPDC047974. Next base: position 56,200 of record NZ_JBEZNU010000024.1, on the reverse strand, counting down.
AAGGCCGCCGCCTGGGTCAAGGAGGCGCAGGGCAAGGGCGTCAAGGTCGTCGCGTACGACCGCGCGATCGAGGGCGCCGACGCCTACGTCAGCCACGACAACAACAAGGTCGGCGAGCTCCAGGGCCAGGCCCTGCTCACGGCCCTCGGCGACAAGGCCGCCACCGCCCAGATCGTCATGATCAACGGCGACGAGAAGGACCCGAACGCCGGTCTCTTCAAGAAGGGCGCCCACACCGCGCTCGACGGCAAGGTCGGCAAGATCGCCTACGAGGCCTCCGGCGAGTGGGACCCGAAGGTCGCGGGCGAGAAGATGGCCGCCGCCATCTCCTCCCTCGGCAAGGACAAGATCGGCGCCGTCTACTCCGCCAACGACGGCATGGCGGGCGGCATCGTCACCTCCCTGGAGAACGCCGGCATCAAGGGCATCCCGGTCGGCGGCCAGGACGCCGAGGTCGCGGGCATCCAGCGCATCGTCGCCGGCACCCAGACCTTCACCATCTACAAGAGCCCGCTGCAGCTGGCCCCCGAGGCCGCCAAGTTCTCGGTCAACCTGCTCAAGGGCCAGGACCTCGGCGCCCAGGGCGAGACCGACGGCGTGAAGTCCACCCTCTTCGCCCCGGTGGTCGTCGACAAGACCAACATCCAGTCCACGGTGATCAAGGACGGCATCTACGCCGCCGCCGACATCTGCTCCGCGGACCTCGCCGCCAAGTGCGCCGAGCTGGGCATCAAGTAAGCCCCCGAGGGCCTGCCCGCCAGGGCAGGCGCCGGGGCCCGGACCTCCCGGGCCCCGCACCCTCCCTGCCGGACCGTCAGCCCCGGCAGGACGCGGCAGGCGCCCGTCCCCGCGACGCGGCCGCCGCCGCCCCCAGACCCGTCCGGCCCCGGCCGACCCAGACCCCGCTGTCGGTCCGGGGCCGGACGAGCACAGCCCCCCTCGAACTCGGCGCCGCCGTACGGCGCGACATGCCGCCGCCCTCCGCACGGGCGGCGAAGGAGTTGGTTCACGTGTCCCAGACGCCTGTCCTGGCGTTGCGCGGGATCTTCAAGCGATTCGGAGCGGTCCAGGTCCTCTCCGGTGTCGACCTCGAAGTCCACGCGGGCGAAGTCGTCGCCCTGGTCGGCGACAACGGCGCCGGAAAGTCCACGCTGGTCAAGACGATCGCCGGCGTCCACCCCATCGACGAGGGCGTCATCGAGTGGGAGGGCAGCCCGGTCGGGATCTCCCGCCCGCAGGACTCGCAGGCCCTCGGCGTGGCCACCGTCTACCAGGACCTCGCCCTGTGCGACAACCTCGACGTCGTCGCCAACCTCTTCCTCGGCCGCGAGCTCAAGAAGGGCGGCGTCCTCGACGAGGTCGCCATGGAGAAGCGCGCCAAGGACCTCCTGTCCACCCTCTCCATCCGGATCCCCAGCGTCCGCATCCCCGTCGCCGCCCTCTCCGGAGGTCAGCGGCAGGTCGTCGCCATCGCCCGCGCCCTGGTCGGCGACCCCAAGATCGTGATCCTGGACGAGCCCACCGCCGCCCTCGGCGTCGAGCAGACCGCCCAGGTCCTCGACCTCGTCGAGCGGCTGCGCGAGCAGGGCCTCGGCGTCATCCTCATCAGCCACAACATGGCCGACGTGAAGGCCGTCGCCGACACCGTCGCCGTGCTGCGCCTCGGCCGCAACAACGGCACCTTCCCGGTCGCCACCACCACGCACGAAGAGATCATCGCCGCGATCACCGGCGCCACGGACAACGCCGTGACCCGTCGGCAGGCCCGCACCGCGGAGGCAGCCCAGTGAGCACGACCCCCCAGGCCACCGAGAAGGCCGAGGTCCCCGAGCCCCGCACCCCCGAGGCCGCCGCGATCCCCGCCGTCGACCCCCGCCTCCTCGTCCGCGAGCAGGGCCTCAAGGGCTACGTCGACGAGTTCAAGCGCAAGATCCGCTCCGGCGAGATCGGCTCCCTCCCGGTCGTCGTCGGCCTCATCGTCATCGGCATCGTCTTCCAGGCGCTGACCGGCAACTTCATCACCTCGTACAACCTCGACCAGATCACGCTGTACGCGGCCGGCCCCGGCATCATGGCCGTCGGCATCGTCTTCGTGCTCCTGCTCGGCGAGATCGACCTCGCCGTCGGCTCCGTCGCCGGCCTCGCGGGCTCCGTCTGGGGCGTCCTCGCCACCGACATGCCGGACTCCCTCGCGATCCTCCTCGGCATCCTCTCCGGCACCCTGCTCGGCGCCTTCCACGGCCTGGTCTTCGCCAAGATCGGCGTGCCCGCCTTCGTCGTCACCCTCGCCGGCTTCCTCGGCTGGGCCGGCCTGCAGACCTGGGTGATGGGCGAGCGGTCCACCATCCCGACCCCCATCGGCAGCTTCGTCGGCGACCTCACCAAGTACTACTTCTCCGACGTCGCCGCCGCCTACGGCCTCGCCGCCGTGGTGATCGCCGCCTTCTACCTCGCCCAGCTGCGCGACTCCGCCCGCCGCAAGGCCGCCGAGCTCCCGCACCGCCCGCACAGCGAGATCCTGCTGCGCACCGGCGTCCTCGCGGTCCTCGTCCTGGTCGCCGCGTACGGCTTCAACCAGGAGAAGGGCCTCCCGCTCTCCCTGGTGATCTTCCTGGTGATCCTGCTGGTCACCGACTTCGTGCTGCGCCGCACCACCTACGGCCGGCAGGTCTTCGCGGTCGGCGGCGGCATCGAGGCGGCCCGCCGGGCCGGCATCAACGTCGCCTGGATCCGGATCTCCGTCTTCATGATCTCCGGCACGCTCGGTGCCATCGGCGGCCTCTTCCTCGCCTCCGCCACCGGCGGCGCCGACCGCTCCCTCGGCGGCGGCAACCAGCTCATGATGTGCATCGCCGCGGCGGTCATCGGCGGCACCTCGCTCTTCGGCGGCCGCGGCAAGGTCTGGTCGGCGCTCCTGGGCATCCTGGTGCTCCAGTCGATCGTCCAGGGCCTCAACCAGCTCAACCTGGAGTCCAACGCGATCCAGTACATGATCACCGGCGCGGTGCTGCTCATCGCGGTGATCATCGACTCCGTCTCCCGCAAGACCCAGAAGTCCGCGGGACGCGCCTGACGCGCCCGGCGCGCCGCCCCGAGGGGCGCGCCTGAGGCACGGGCCACATCCGCCCGGCACCGGGAAACCGGTGCCGGGCACCGTCGCGTCCGGAGCAGTACATCCCCCATGAGGGTGATGCCGCTCCGGCTGGCCCGATGCCCACGATCCAAGACGGAACATTAGACTCGGCAAAATCGGCAAGCTCGACCAGCTCAGAACGCAAGGAGGCACGGGTGGCCCTGCTGACCCGTATCAGGACACCGCGCGACCTGGACCGGCTCTCCCCGGAACAGCTGGACCAGCTGGCCGCGGAGGTCCGGACCTTCCTCGTCGACGCCGTCTCCAAGACCGGTGGACACCTCGGCCCCAACCTCGGTGTGGTCGAACTGACCATCGCCCTGCACCGGGTCTTCGACTCCCCGAAGGACAAGGTCCTCTGGGACACCGGCCACCAGAGCTACGTGCACAAGCTGCTCACCGGCCGCCAGGACTTCTCGAAGCTCAAGATGAAGGGCGGCCTCTCCGGCTACCCCTCGCAGGCCGAGTCCGAGCACGACGTCATCGAGAACTCGCACGCCTCGACCGTCCTCGGCTGGGCCGACGGCCTCGCCAAGGCGAACCAGGTCCTCAAGAAGGACGACCACGTCGTCGCCGTCATCGGCGACGGCGCGCTCACCGGCGGCATGGCCTGGGAGGCGCTCAACAACATCGCCGCCGCGAAGGACCGCCCGCTCGTCATCGTCGTCAACGACAACGAGCGCTCCTACGCGCCCACCATCGGCGGCCTCGCCAACCACCTGGCCACCCTGCGCACCACGGACGGCTACGAGCGCTTCCTCGCCCGCGGCAAGGACATCCTGGAGCGCACCCCGGTCGTCGGGAAGCCGCTGTACGAGACCCTGCACGGCGCCAAGAAGGGCCTCAAGGACTTCATCGCCCCCCAGGGCATGTTCGAGGACCTGGGCCTGAAGTACGTCGGCCCGATCGACGGCCACGACATCGAGGCCCTGGAGTCCGCGCTCACCCGTGCCAAGCGCTTCGGCGGCCCGGTGATCGTCCACTGCCTCACCGAGAAGGGCCGCGGCTACCAGCCGGCCCTCCAGGACGAGGCCGACCGCTTCCACGCCGTCGGCAAGATCCACCCCGACACCGGTCTGCCCATCGCCTCCTCCGGCGCCGACTGGACCAGCGTCTTCGGCGAGGAGATGGTCGCGCTCGGCAAGGAGCGCGAGGACATCGTCGCGATCACCGCGGCCATGCTCCAGCCCGTCGGGCTCGACAAGTTCGCGAAGGCCTTCCCCGAGCGGGTCTTCGACGTCGGCATCGCCGAGCAGCACGGCGCGGTCTCCGCGGCGGGCCTCGCCACCGGCGGCCTCCACCCGGTCTTCGCCGTCTACGCGACCTTCCTCAACCGCGCCTTCGACCAGGTCCTGATGGACGTGGCCCTGCACCGGTGCGGCGTCACCTTCGTCCTCGACCGGGCCGGTGTCACCGGCACCGACGGCGCCTCCCACAACGGCATGTGGGACATGTCGATCCTGCAGGTCGTGCCCGGCCTGCGGCTCGCCGCCCCGCGCGACGCCGACCAGGTCCGCGCGCAGCTGAGGGAGGCCGTCGAGGTCACCGACGCGCCCACCGTGGTCCGCTTCTCCAAGGGCGCGGTCGGCCCCGCCGTCCCGGCCCTGCGGCGGGTCGGCGGCATGGACGTGCTCCGCGAGCCCGGCAGCGACACGCCGGACGTCCTCCTGGTCTCCGTGGGCGCCCTGGCGCCCATGTGCCTGGAGGTCGCCGACCTCCTGGACCGGCACGGCATCTCCACCACCGTGGTCGACCCCCGCTGGGTCAAGCCGGTCGACGAGGCCCTCGCGCCGCTCGCCGCCGAGCACCGGGTCGTCGTCACCGTCGAGGACAACAGCCGGGTCGGCGGCGTCGGCTCGGCCGTCGCCCAGGCGCTGCGCGACGCGGGCGTCGACGTACCGCTGCGTGACTTCGGCATCCCGCCGGTCTTCCTCGACCACGCCTCCCGCGGCGAGGTCCTGGCCGAGATCGGCCTGACCGCGCCGGACATCGCGCGCCAGGTCACCGGTCTGGTCTCGCGCCTGGACGGACGGTACGAGGCGCCCCGGCAGGCCGTGGAGCCCGCCCGCGACTGACCCCCCCTCCTCCCGGAGGTCCCGGAGGCGGTCACTCCGCGTCACCATTGGGCCGGTCGGTTCACCCTCCCGGGTGCCGACCGGCCCTTTCGCGTGCATCCTGGCTTCACCGCGGGCAGCGTCCCCTCGACCCCCGTCCGCGGGGCCACGAGACCCGACGTCACGCACGACGCGGAGGTACGACGGTGAGCACGGACCAACGCCCCCCACGGGCCAACTCCGGAATTTTCCGGACGAAGTCGGTCGAACAGTCCATCAGGGACACGGAGGAGCCGGAGCACGGACTCCGGAAGTCCCTCTCCGCCTGGGACCTCACGGTCTTCGGCGTCGGCGTCATCATCGGCACCGGCATCTTCGTGCTGACCGGCAAGGTCGCCAAGGAGAACGCCGGCCCGGCCACCGCCCTCGCCTTCGTCGCGGCCGGCATCGTCTGCGCCCTGGCCGCCCTCTGCTACGCCGAGTTCGCGTCCACGGTGCCCGTGGCGGGATCCGCGTACACCTTCGCGTACGCCTCCATCGGCGAGCTGCCGGCCTGGATCATCGGCTGGGACCTGGTCCTGGAGTTCGCGCTCGGCACGGCGGTGGTGGCGGTCGGCTGGTCCGGCTACGTCCGCTCGCTGATGGACAACATCGGCTGGCACCTACCGGCCTCGCTCGAAGGCCCGGACGCGCCGGGCGGCACCTTCGACATCCTCGCCTTCCTGCTCGTCCTGGTCCTCACCGCGATCCTGGTCATCGGCATGAAGCTCTCCGCCCGGATCACCGCCGTCGTGGTGGCGATCAAGGTCACGGTCGTCATGATCGTGATCGTCGCGGGCCTCTTCTTCATCGTCGGCGACAACTACTCGCCGTTCATCCCGCCCGCCGTGACCCCGGAGGGCGGCGGCTCCAACTGGGACTCCCCGCTCGTCCAGCTCCTCTTCGGCTACGAGCCCACCAACTTCGGCGTCATGGGCATCTTCACGGCCGCCTCCATCGTCTTCTTCGCCTTCATCGGCTTCGACGTGGTCGCCACCGCCGCCGAGGAGACCAAGCTGCCCCAGCGCGACATGCCCCGCGGCATCCTCGGCTCGCTGCTCATCTGCACGGTGCTGTACGTGGCGGTCGCCCTGGTCGTGACCGGCATGCAGCACTACACCGAGCTGTCCGTGAGCGCCCCGCTCGCCGACGCGTTCAAGGCCGCAGGGCATCCCTTCTTCGCGGGCGTGATCAGTTTCGGCGCCGCCGTCGGCCTCACCACGGTCTGTCTGATCCTGCTGCTCGGCCAGACCCGCGTCTTCTTCGCGATGAGCCGCGACGGGCTGCTGCCCCGCTTCTTCTCGGTCACGCACCCGCGCTTCAAGACCCCGTACCGGCCGACCGTCCTGCTCGGCGTGGTCATCGCGATCGTGGCGGGCTTCACCAGCATCAACGAGCTGGCGACGCTGGTGAACATCGGCACCCTCTTCGCCTTCGTGATGGTCGCCGTCGGCGTCATCATCCTCCGCCGCACCCGTCCCGACCTGCACCGGGCCTTCCGCACCCCGTGGGTGCCGGTCCTCCCGATCATCTCCATCGCCGCCTCGCTCTGGCTGATGCTCAACCTGCCGGGCGAGACCTGGTTCCGCTTCGCGGTCTGGATGGCGCTGGGCATCGTCGTGTACTTCGCCTACGGGCGCGGACACAGCCGGCTCGGGCGGGAGGGCGAGCGGGTCCGTTCCTGAGCGAAGTCGGACGGCGGGGAGTGGCCGTCGGGGCGGGCCGGATACAGTCGGATCCGTATCCGTCCCCACGACCCGGAGTGCTGGATTCCTTCCATGGTGAACCGACCCCAGGCCCCCGCCCCCGCCCACGGCTCCCCGCAGGCCCCGAGAATGCACGGCGACTGGCTGGCCAGGGGCACGGAGGGACGATTCAGCCTGTACGTCCCCCGGGGCGGCGAGGTGGTCCGCTGGACCGAGGACGACGGGCACCGCTTCACCGGCCCGGTCGAGATCGGCGGCGGCGGACTGCTGCCCTTCCTGGCGGTCGCGCAGGGCCCGGACCGGTACGTCCACCTGATCGGCATCCGCCCCACGGCCACCGGCGAGGAGTCGGGGGAGCGGCACGTGGAGCTGGTGCACAGCATCCAGTACCAGACCGGCCGGCCCAACGTGGAGTGGAAGTCCATCGGGCACTCCAACAACCACGCCGAGTGGTTCGGCAACCCGGCCGTGGCCGTGGACGCCCAGGGCCGGCTGCACGTCTTCGTCCGCAATCGCGGCGGCGGCGTCAGCGCGCGCATCCAGAAGGACGCCGGCGGCTGGCACCCCTGGTGGGACCTGCGGGGCGGCCGCTCGGACCAGAACCCGGTGGCCGCGGTCACCGGGAAGGGGCTCGTCGAGCTGTACACCTCCACGGACCGCGGGCTGCGGCGCTACGTCCAGCACGACCCGGGGGCGAAGCCGGTCGCGGAGGACCTGGTGCCGACCGCGGTGGTCCAGGGCACGCTCGCGGCCGTGACGGGCCCGTCCGGACACGTGACCGTCTACTACGCGGACGGCCACGGCCGGGTCTGCCTCTGGTCGCCGGGCCGGGGCCTGGCGCCGACGCCCGTCGCCCAGGCGGTCGGCGCCGGTCCGCTGACGGCCACCCCCTGCCTGATCGACGGGTACGAGTGCACCCTCGTCGCCCAGTGCGACGCGTCGGGTGTCACCTCGCTCGGGGCCTTCATGGCGGAGCGCGAGGACATGGGCCTGTACTGGAGCCCCTCGGGCCCGCCGCTGGCGGCCCCGCCCACCCTGACGACCGGCCTCGACGGCGGGGTGGCCCTCGCCGCCCTGACGCCCGACGGGGGCGTGGTCGTCACCCGGCAGAAGCCCGAGGAGCAGGGTCTCGCCCTGACGCCCTGGACCCGCCTGTAGACGGACCGGTGCCCCGGCCCCCTCTCGTGAGGGGCCCGGGGCACCGGTGTGTCCGGGGGAGGGGCGGGCGGGTCAGCCGCCCGTCGCGGGGGACTTCTTCGCGGCGGCCGGGATCTCCGCGTCCTCGCGGATCGCCTTCCACAGCTGGGAGGCGTTGGGCTCGTAGGCGACCACGCGGTTGGGGTCGATCTTGTCGTAGGCGACCGGCAGCATGATCGTCTCCATGTTCTGCGGGTCGACGCCGTTGAGGCTGCGGCCGAAGTCGCCGAGCGCCGTGAGCGAGGCGAGCTCGGAGTCGGTGGTGAGCGCCTTGGTCGCCGAGTCGGCGATCTTGTAGGACTTCGCGGGGCTGCTCAGCAGGTCCTGGTTCTTCACCTCGGTGAGCAGCGCCGTGAGGAACTGCTGCTGGAGGGAGATGCGGCCCAGGTCGGAGCCGTCGCCGACGCCGTGGCGGGTGCGGACGAAGGCGAGGGACTGGGTGCCGTCGAGCTTCTGCCGGCCGGCTTCGAGGTGGAGGCCGGACTGCTTGTCGTCGATCGGCTCCTTCACGTCGACGGTGACGCCGCCGATGGTGTCGACCAGGTCCTTGAAGCCGGCGAAGTCGATCTCCATGAAGTGGTCGAGGCGGACGCCGGACATCGCCTCCACGGTCTTGGCGACGCAGGCGGGGCCGTACTGCGCGTACACGGAGTTGAACATCACACGCTTCTTGGAGGGGGCGGTGGCGCCGTCGCGGCCCGTGCACTCGGGCCGGGTGACCAGGGTGTCGCGGGGGATGCTGACGGCGACGGCCTCGGTGCGGCCCTCGGGTATGTGCACCACGAGCGTGGTGTCGGAGCGGCCGCCGCCGACCGCACCGCCGGCCAGGTCCCCGTTGTCGCCGGCGCGCGAGTCCGAGCCCAGGACCAGCAGGTTCTGCCCGCTGGTGGGGAGCTTCTCCGGCCGGTCGTCGCCGAGCGCCTTGTCGATGTCGACGGCCTTGATGTTGCCGTCGATGCTGCTGTACATCCAGTACAGCCCGCCGCCCGCGGCGAGGAGCAGGACCAGGAAGGTGATCAGGACGATGCGGCCTGTCCTGCGGCGCTTGCGGGGTGCCTTGCGGGAACGCGTGGCTGTGTCGGTCATGTGTGCGCGAGTCCAATGCTCGTGGGCCCAGTGCGGGCAGACGTGGGGACTCGGGTGGGGGGAAGGCCGGTCCACAGGATCAACAGGCTGACCCCGCACTATAGACAAATGTTTCGATCACGGGACGGGACGCTTATCACTCAAGATTGGTTCCCACCCGAACAGAAACAGACCTTAAAGTATGTGTAGCGTGAGAAGTCTGTGAACTCGGGGACGTCTCTCGGGGGCGGTTCGACCGCCCCCGTCGGACAGGGGGGTGGGCAGCGAGCGGGCGCGGCAGGGGAGGGCCGCCGCCGGCTGGGCGCGGATCGGTGCGACGGAGCCCGATCGGCCCGATCACGTCGATCCATCAGCAGTGTTTTTCCCGTGGCGTGCCACGGGACGGTCCGGTGCGCCGGACCGCTCGGCAGGAGCAGGGAGGGGAGGGGCGGATGACCGCGCCCGTGCACACGGCACCGACCGTGGACGGCCTCGTGAGCGGGGACCGCGCCGTCGTACCGCAGGAGCCGCCGCGCATGATGCCGGTCGGCGACGCGGGCGAGTGGGCGTACGTCCATGAGCAGGCCCGTCCGCTCGCCGCCCGCGAGATGAACCGGGTGGCCGTCGCCGAGCTCCTGGACCACCTCGGGGTCGACTACTTCGCGGTCCGCGGCACCTCCGACCACGGCACCGTCGTCGCGGTGGCCGAGGAGGACCGCGAGCGGGTGCTCGGCGGCCTCTTCCAGCACCTGGGCGAGTACCCGGGCCACCTCACCGTGTACCGCCGCGAGCCCGCCAGGCCCACGGGCCCGCTGCCCGCCAAGGACCCCCGTGCCTGGCGGGACGTGCGCGCCGCCGTCGCCATCCGGATCAGCTGGCTCCAGACCGACCCGGGCGGCCACCTCGTCCTCGGCCACGAGTACGGCGCCACGATCGAGTTCTGGACCCGCCAGGGCGACCGTCTCCTCGCTCCCCGCCCCAACCGCACCACCTGGTCCGTCGCCGCCCACGGCGTCCGGGTCGGCGGCGCCGCCCGGCTGTTCAGCCGCTTCGTCTCCGACCACACCCCGGAGGACGACGCCCCGCCCCTGTTCACCAGGCCGGAGTTCCTCGTGCCCTCCGCCGAGGACATCTCCTTCCCCGTCGACGCCGTCTACACCTGGGTCGACGGCCAGGACCCCGCCTGGGCCCGCCGCAAGGCCGCCGCGAAGGGCGAGGCGTACCACGCCGAGTCGGCGAGCGACGCCCGCTTCATCAGCCGCGACGAGCTCCGCTACTCGGTCAGGTCGCTGCACCTCTTCGCGCCCTGGATCCGCACGGTCTACATCGTCACCGACGACCAGGTCCCGCCGTGGCTGCGCGAGGACCTGCCCGGCATCCGCGTCGTCAGCCACCGCGAGGTCTTCCGGAACCCGGCCGACCTGCCGACGTTCAACTCGCACTCCATCGAGAGCCAGCTGCACCACATCGACGGCCTCGCCGAGCACTTCCTCTACTTCAACGACGACATGTTCATCGGCCGGCCGGTGGCGCCCCACGCCTTCTTCACCCCCACCGGCACCGCCCGCTACTTCCCGTCCAGGAACCGCATCCCGCAGGGCCCGGTCGTCGAGACCGACTCCCCCGTCGACGCGGCCTGCAAGAACAACCGCGCGCTGCTGCGCGCCCGCTTCGGCCGGGTCATCACCCAGCCCATGGAGCACATCCCGTACGCCCTGCGGCGCAGCGCCATGGACGAGGCGGAGGCCGAGTTCCCCGAGGCCTGGGCCCGCACCTCCGCCAGCCGCTTCCGGGCGATGACGGACCTCTCGCCGACCTCGTCCTTCGCGCTGTACTACGCGGCCCTCACCGGCCGCGCGCAGCCGGGCTCGATGCCCTTCACCTACCTCCAGCTGGCCGTCCCGGACCTCGCCGACCGGCTCCAGCGGCTGCTCGACGGCCGCGACCAGGACTCCTTCTGCCTCAACGACGCCTTCTCCACCCCGGAGGACCTGGAGGCGCAGCAGGAACTCCTCGACGGCTTCCTCAACGCCTACTTCCCGACCCCCAGCCCCTACGAACGGTGAACAGGAGCCGTCGTCATGTCTGAACCGGGGTCCATGGGCTCGGCCGCGAGCATCTACAAGAACTACGTCCCGCAGCCGCTGCGCGCCGCCGCCGCCACCAGCGTGCCGCCGAGGGTCCGCCGCAAGGTGAAGTCCCAGCTCGCGCGCACCCTCGCCGAGCGCGAGTCCCGGCTGCACCGGCGCAGCCTCAGGCAGCTGCGGGACGCCGGCCTCGCCTCGCGGCCCGAGGGCCGCGTCACGGACGCGGAGGGGCGCGTCGTCCACGTCCACGCCGGACTGACGGCCGACCTCGCCCGCCGCATCGACCACGACCTGGTGACGTCCGCCCTCGACATGGCGGGCATCCCCTGGTTCGCGGTCCCCGCGCTGGACGACCGCCGTACCGCCCTCGCCGTGCCGAAGGAGCACAAGCCCGCCGTACGCCGGGTGCTGCGCGCCGTCCTGGAGGAGCAGACCGGCTACGTCTGCTCGGTGTCCCCCGCGGACCCCTCGGGCCTGAACATGCCCGGAAGCCACCTGAAGGCGTGGAAGTCGTACGCCAAGGCCCGGGTCATCCGCCTTGTCTGGCTGCGCACCGACCCCACCGGCTCCCTGCCGGTCGGTGAGGACCAGGGCGTCGAGATCGAGTTCTGGTCCGTCAACAACGACCTGCCCACGGCCCGGCTCGTCGGCCCCCGCCCCAACCGGGTGCAGCGGGTCGTGCCCGTCGGCGCCGCCACCATGGAGGCGGAGCACCACCGGCTCACCGGCTACAGCGACCTCGTCCCGTCCGGCGAGCCGACCCGGATACCCGAGGCCTTCGACATCGTCCGGGTCGAGGAGATCACCTTCCCCGTCGACGCCGTCGTCCTGCTGCAGCACACCGGCGACTGGGCGGAGGCGCTGCTGCGGGCCACCCTGCGCTCGCTGCACCAGTACGCCCCCTGGATCCGCCACGTCCACGTCGTCGCCTCGGCCCCGCTGCCCGAGTGGGTCCTCCCCGGTGACCGGCTGTCGCCCTACGGCGGGGCCCCGGACGCCGAGACCCGGCTGCACGAACTGCCCGACCTCGCCGAGCACTTCCTGCTCTTCCGGCCCGGCGCGGTCCTCGCCCGCCCGGTCCGCTCCTTCGACTTCTTCACCCCGCTGGGCGGCACGCGGCCGCGCCGCGGACCGTGGACCGCCGCCGAGGCGGCGGCCCCCTGGACCAGCACCGCCTTCGCCTTCACCACCCGCGCCGTCGCCCACGGCTACGGCAGCGGCCCGCAGCCGTACACCCGTCACGTCCTCGCCGCGATCGACCAGGGCTACGACCGGGACGGCAGCCTCCTCGACACCCAGCGGACCCCCGCGCTCCCCGGCACCCACCCGCTCGACGGGCTGGTCCACCACTCGGCCCGCTGCGCCGGCGTCGCGGACCCCTCCGGCGAGACGACCGTCGCCCTGCACGCCGCCATGCCCGGCCTCGGGCGCTGGCTCGACCGGCTCCTGGTCCGCCGGGACGCCCAGCAGTTCCACCTCTTCGGCCTCGACACCGCCGAGGCGCGGGGCCAGGGCGGCACGGCGACCGCCGTACGCTTCCTCCGCCGCTACTTCCCGGTCGCGAGCCCCTTCGAGGAGCCCGCGGGCGCGGAGGGGGACTCCGGCGCATGACCACGCTCAACCCCGAGGCGTCCGCCGCCGTCGGGATCTACCGCGCCCTGCTGCCCACCTCGCTGCGCCGCGCCATCGCCCGCCGGGTGCCGATGGGCCTGCGCACGCTGGTGAAGCGCCTGCTCCGGAGGATCCAGCAGGGCCTCGGCCTGTTCCGCTCGCTGCGGGCCCGCAGCGCCCGGCGCCGCTGGCCCCACCTCTTCACCGGCGGGGAGCGGCTCGCCACCCTCGTCGACCAGGGCGCGCTCATCGCCCTCGTCCGGCCCACCGCCTCGCCGCTCGGGCTGCGCGAGGCCAATCTCGAACTCGTCGCCTCGGCGCTCGACGCCGCCGGCGTCGACCACTTCGCCGTCCGGGGCGGTTCCGAGTTCCGCGCCTGCGTCGCCGTCTCCGCGGCCGACCGCGAGCGGGTCCGCGAGGCACTCGTCCGCGCCGGGGAGCAGACCCCGGTGTACGTGACCCGGTGGCTCGGCGGCGAGTCCCACGGCCGGCCCGCCCTCGCCGGCGACCGCCGGGGCCGGAAGGCGACCGCCGGTGCCTCGGCGATCCGGGTCGGCATGGTCTGGCGCGACCCGGGCGGCACCCTTCCGCTCGGCCTGGAGTACGGCTGCGACGTCGAGTTCTGGCGGCCCGAGGACGGCCGTCTCGTCGCACCCCGGCCCAACCGCGTCACCGAGGACGTCGCGGCCGGCGCGCCCCGCGTCGACGTGCCCATCAGCCGGCTCACCGGCTTCGCCGCCCTCCACGGCCGCCGCACCCGTACCGTCCGCACCATCGAGCCGTGCGCCGTCCCGCTGCCCGAGGACGTCCTCTTCCCCGTGGACGCCGTCTACACCTGGGTGGACGGCGACGACCCGGCCTGGCGCGAGCGCCGGGCCCGGTACGGCGACACCGGCTACCACGCCGAGTCCGCCAACGCCGCCCGCTACATCAGCCGCGACGAACTGCGGTACTCCCTGCGGTCGCTGGCCCAGAACGCGCCCTGGATACGCCGGATCTACCTGGTCACCGACCGCCAGCGGCCGCACTGGCTCGACCCGGACCACCCGCGCATCCGCGTCGTCGACCACACCGAGATCTTCGACGACCCCTCCGCGCTGCCCACCTTCAACTCGCACGCCATCGAGAGCCGGCTGCACCACATCGACGGCCTCTCCGAGCACTTCCTGTACTTCAACGACGACATGTTCCTCGGCAGCCCCGTCACGCCCCAGGACTTCTTCCTGTCCAACGGCATGACCCGGATCTTCCTGTCGCCGTCGAAGGTGCCGCAGTGGGAACGCTCCTTCGGCGACCGCCCGGTGGACGCGGCGGGCAAGAACAACCGGCGCATCCTGGAGGCCTGCTTCGGCTCCTCGATCGTGCAGAAGATGCGGCACGCCCCCTACCCGCTGCGCCGCAGCGTGCTCCTGGAGATCGAGCAGGCCTTCGCCGACCAGCACCGGGCCACCACCTTCAGCCGGTTCCGCAGCGCCACCGACATCTCCATCCCGTCGTCGCTGTACCACTACTACGCCTACTTCACCGGACGCGCCGTCCCCTCGGACATCCGCTTCGCCTACCTGGACCTCTCCCGCGCCGAGATCGAGCGGCGCTTCGGCATCCTGCTCGCCCGCCGGGACCGGCAGGCGTTCTGCATCAACGACACCCTCTCCGACGGCCAGGACGTGGCCCGGCAGTTCGACCAGCTGGCGCGGTTCCTCCGCGCCTACTACCCGATACCCAGCCCCTTCGAGTGGAAGGAACCTCAGGTCCGGTGAAGGTCTCCTTCCTGATCAACAACATCTACGGCATCGGCGGCACCAACCGAACCGTGATCAACCTCGCCGAGGCGCTCTCCGCCCGCCACGAGGTCGAGATCGTCTCGGTCTTCCGCCGGGCCGGCACCACCAAGTTCGAGATCTCCCCGCAGGTCACCGTGCGCGCCCTGGTCGACCTGCGGGCCGGCTCCGGCGCCGACCGGGGCGCGGACGGGCTCGCCGAGCCGACGTCCGTCGTCCCCCGCCAGGAGGAGTTCTACGCCCAGTACAGCCGGCTCTCCGACGAGCGGATCACCGAGTACCTGCGGAAGACCGACGCCGACGTCGTCATCGGGACCCGGCCGAGCCTGAACCTCTTCGTCGCCCGCTTCACCCGGGACTCCGCGCTGCGGGTCGCCCAGGAGCACATGACCCACCTGGCGATCCCGCCGGCGGTCCGCGAGGAGATGGCCCGGGTCTACCCGAGGCTCGACGCGATCACCACGGTGACCGACGCCGACGCCCGGTCCTTCCGGGAGAACACCCCGATCGACGGCGTGCCGGTCACCGGCATCCCCAACAGCGTGCCCCAGCCCGTCGTCGCCCCCTCCGACGGAACCCGCAAGATCGTCGTCAGCGCCGGCCGCATCCACCCGATCAAGCGGTACGACCTGCTGGTCCGGGCCTTCGGCCAGATCGCCGACGAGTTCCCCGACTGGCAGCTGCGCATCTACGGCGACGGCGCCGACGCGGGCAAGCTCCGCGCCCTCGTCACCGACCTGGGGCTCACCGGCCGCGCCCTGCTCATGGGCGGCTTCTCCCCGATCGAGTCGGAGTGGGCCAAGGGCTCCATCGCGGCCGTGACCTCCAGCGCCGAGTCCTTCGGCATGACGCTGGTCGAGGCCATGCGCTGCGGCCTCCCCGTCGTCTCCACCGACTGCCCCGTCGGCCCCCGGGAGATCCTGCGGGACGGCGAGGACGGCCTCCTCGTGCCCAACGGCGACGTCGACGCGATCGCCGGAGGACTGCGCCGGCTCATGGCCGACGACGCCCTGCGCGCCGCCATGGGCGCGGCCGCCCTGCACAACTCCGCCCGGTACGACCCCGCCGTCGTCGCCGACCGGTACACCGACCTCTTCGAGGAGGCGGCCGAGCGCCGGGCCGGCAGGGACGGCAAGTACCGCGCGCCGAAGCGGAAGCCGCTGCGCCGCGGCCCGGGCAGCGACGCGCCGCCCGCCGCCGTCCGGACCAGCGTGGTGCACACGGTCGCCGACGAGACGGGCCGGCTGCGGCTCACCGTCGACGGCCCCGAGGACGGCCGGCTCCGCTGGAGCTTCCGGCTGCGCCACGCGGCCACCGGCGACGACCGGCAGCCCGACCTGGACCTCGACACCGACCGCGCCCCGCTCCCGACCGGCGCGACCCGCTACACCGCCACCCTGCCCCCGTCCGCCCTGGACCACCTCGGGGACGGCCGCTGGCGGGTCCAGATGGTCTCCGCCAAGGGCGAGTCCGTGCACATGAAGGCGGGCATCCGGGACACCCGCGCCCTCATCACCGCCCGCGCCCGCCTGCTGGCGTACCCCCAGCACAGCCCGGTCCGCTGGAACCTCCCGTACGCCCAGCCGAACGGCAAGCTCATGCTGCGTACCGTCCTGCGCGACGCGCACGTGGAGTGCACCGAGCTCACCGTCACCGACGACTCGGTCACCGCCCGCGGCGTCCTCTGCGCCGGGCGGCCGCTCGCCCCCGGCGCCCGGTTCCTCATGGTGCGCCGCGGTCACCACCGCGACGAGATCGCGGTGCCGGCGCGGCTGCTCGGCTCCCACGAGTTCACCGTCGACATCCCCCTGCGCGAGCTCGTCGACGTGCGCCTGGAGCGCTGGGAGGACTGGGACTGGTGGCTCCAGCCCGACCCCCTGGACCGCCGCCGGCTGCGCGTCTGCCACCTCTTCGAGGACTTCCCGGACGTCAAGGGCTCCTATGCCCACCCGGTCGTCCCGGTGCCCGACGAGGTCTCGCCCTTCGTCGTCGTCCACCCCTCCCGTCCCGTGCGCGTCCGCCCCTACACCTCGGTGTCGGGAGCCATGGCCGTCAACGTGGTCGACCGCTAGCCCCTCCGGACCGGAGCGCATCCCATGGATTGGAACGAAGTGAAGCGCACGATATTCGTACTCGGCGACTCCGTCGCCGCTCCTCGCACGGAGGAGGAGGCCCCGATGGCGGGCTGGGGCCAGAAGATCGAGGAACTCCTCGTGGGCCCCTACGAGGTCGCCAACTACGCCCGCAGCGCGATGACCACGCGCAAGTACTTCACCGAGCGGCTGCCCGGCCTCCTCAACCGCATGAAGCCCGGCGACATCGTGCTGCTCGGCTTCGGCTGCGTGGACCACATGATCCACAACGGGATGCGGTACGTGCCCGTCCCCGAGTACAAGGAACTCCTCCGCCTCTTCGCCGCCTACGTCCAGGGCGCCGGCGGCACGCCGGTCGTGGTCACCTCCGCGGCGCGCTACTCCTTCGGACCGCAGGGCGACGTCGTGGACACCCTCGGTGCGTATCCGGAGGCCACCCGGGAGTTCGCCGCCGAGGCGGGCCTCCCGCTCATCGATCTGAACCGGGCGACCATGGAGCGCTGGGCCGAGATCGGCCCCACCCGGCTGCGCCAGTACTTCTGCTGGGTGGACGCGGGCGAGCACCCCCTGCACCCCGAGGGCAACATCGACTCCACCCACTTCAACGACGCCGGCGCCTACGAGGTGGCCCGGATGGTCGTGGCCGGCCTCTGCCGGCACGGCGTCGTCCCCCAGAGCGACGTGGACGTCGCGGCGCTCTCGGCCCCTGCCGGGATGCCCGAGGTCTCCAAGGAGTTCCTGGTCAACTCCCCGCGGTCCGCGCTCGACTACCCCCAGCGGAGCGGCGAGGCACCCGTCCTCGCCCGTCCGGAGCCGGACGGCACCACCGGCCCGATGCTGAAGTTCTCCGGCACCGCCTCGCCCGGCACCGACTACCTGCTCTTCTTCGAGTACGGGCACTACCTCGGCGGCGCGCAGGTCGGTTCCGACGGAAAGTGGACCTGGCGCCGCGCCGTCAACTGGGAGGCGGGCCCCCACCTCGTCCGCTGCGTCGGACTGCGGGCCGACGGCTGTACGCCCATCTCCGAGCGCTCGTTCACGGTGCGCACCGAGGTCGAGCCGCCGGTGATCACCGCTCCGCAGGCGGGCGCGTACGCGAGTCCGCGGCCCCGTTTCACGGGCACCGCCCAGCCCGGCACGACCAAGATCGTGCTGATGGAGGACGGCGTCCTCATCGGCGCCACGGCGGTCGGCGACGACGGCAAGTGGGGCTTCACCCACGGCCACGCCTGGCGGGCCGGCACCCACACGGTCCAGGCCATCGCCCTGTTCGGCGCGCAGGAGTCCGCGCCCGCGGAGCGGACCTTCACGGTCGTCGGCATCCCGGAGGACAGCCCCATCCGCTCGGCCGGAGGCTCCCGGGTCCACGACTGCGGCGAGGTCTGCGGGCACCGGCCGTTCACCGGCGACTGGTAGGACGTGCCCCCGTTCCGCGACGTCCGTCTCTGGCTTCCCCTCTCCGGCCTGGTGTTCCTCGGGGCGCTGCTCGCCGGCCTCCTGCTCCCGGGTGTCCCCGGCCCGGCCGGGGACACCGGCCGGGACCGGGACGGCGCGCGGGAGGTCTCCGTCCTGCACTACAACATGTGCGGCGCGGCGACCGGTTGCCCGTGGAACGCCGGAGGATGGGGCCGGGGCACCTCGGTGGCCCGGATCGTCACCGAGGCCCGGAGCTCCCGGCCGGACGTGATCACCCTCAACGAGGTCTGCCGCACCCAGTACACCGCCCTGCGCGAGCGGCTCGCCGCCGCCGGGGCGCCCATGGACGGCACCTTCCAGGGCGGGCTCACCAACGTGCCCGCCTGTGGCCCCTCGGGCGGCTTCGGCACCGCCGTCCTCAGCCGTGAGCCGGTACGCGACGGGGCCCCCGAGTTCCGGGCCTTCACGGACACCGGCGGGGAGACCTACCGCAACGCGGGCCGCGCCGAGCCCGTCCACCGGGGCCTGCTCTGCGCGCGGACCCGGCACGGCGACGGCCCCCTGACCGTCTGCACCGCGCACACCTACGCGGCGGTCCCGGGGCAGCTCGACGAGATCCGGGCCTGGACCGCCGACGAGTCGCGCTTCCCCGCGGGAACCCCGCTGATCGTCGCCGGCGACCTCAACCTGCCGCCCGACGCGCCCGCCGTCGACCGGTTCCGCACCCGCTTCCTGGAGGCGGACCGGACGGACGCGCCCACCGCGGACGGGCGGAAGATCGACTACGTCTTCGCCGACCGCCGCCACTTCGGCTCCGGCACCACGCTCGTCCGGGACTTCCCGGAGTCGGACCACGCGATGCTGCTGGCCCGGCTGGAGCGCACCGGCCCGCGCTGACCCCCGCGGCCCCCGGAAACGCCGAGGTCCGGCACCCCGCGGAGGGATGCCGGACCTCGGTACGCGCTACCGCTTACGCCGGGACGCTCGCCACGCCCTGCGCCAGGAAACGCTTGCCGTTGACGCGCTCGGAGACGCCCTCGCGGTCCAGGTACGGCGTGATGCCGCCCAGGTGGAAGGGCCAGCCGGCGCCGGTGATCAGGCAGAGGTCGATGTCCTGCGCCTCGGCGACGACACCCTCCTCCAGCATGAGGCCGATCTCCTGCGCCACCGCGTCGAGGACGCGGTCGCGGACCTGCTGCTCGGTGAGGACGGTGTCGCCCTGCTTGAGCAGCGCGGCGACCTCGGGGTCGAGCTCCGGCTTGAAGCCGTTCTCCGGCTTGTAGACGTAGAAGCCGCGCTTGCCGGCCTCGACGACCGCCTTCAGGTTGGGGGAGACGGTGAAGCGCTCCGGGAAGGCGCGGTTCAGGGTCTCGGAGACGTGCAGGCCGATGGCCGGGCCCACGAGCTCCAGGAGGACCAGCGGGGACATCGGCAGACCGAGGGGCTCGATGGCCTTCTCGGCCGTCTCGACCGAGGTGCCCTCGTCGATGACGTTCTGGATCTCGCCCATGAAGCGGGTCAGGATGCGGTTCACGACGAACGCCGGGGCGTCCTTGGTGAGGACCGCGGTCTTCTTCAGCTTCTTCGCCACGCCGAAGGCGGTGGCGAGCGAGGCGTCGTCCGTCTGCTCGCCGCGGACGATCTCCAGGAGCGGGAGGATCGCGACCGGGTTGAAGAAGTGGAAGCCGACCACGCGCTCCGGGTGCCGGAGCTTGGACGCCATCTCGGAGACCGACAGCGAGGAGGTGTTGGTGGCGAGGATCGCGTGCGCCGGGGCGACCGCCTCGACCTCCGCGAACACCTTCTGCTTGACGGACATCTCCTCGAAGACGGCCTCGATGATGAAGTCCGCGTCCGCGAAGCCCTCGGCCTTGTCGAGGACACCGGAGACCAGGCCCTTGAGACGGTTGGCCTTGTCCTGGTTGATGCGGCCCTTGCCGAGCAGCTTGTCGATCTCGCCGTGGACGTAGCCCACGCCCTTGTCGACGCGCTCCTGGTCGATGTCGGTCAGGACGACCGGGACCTCCAGGCGGCGCAGGAAGAGCAGGGCGAGCTGCGAGGCCATCAGACCGGCGCCGACGACGCCGACCTTGGTGACCGGGCGCGCCAGGGACTTGTCCGGGGCGCCGGCGGGGCGCTTGCCGCGCTTCTGCACCAGGTTGAAGGCGTAGATGCCGGAGCGGAGCTCGCCGCCCATGATCAGGTCCGCGAGGGCCTGGTCCTCGGCGTCGAAGCCCTTCTGCAGGTCGCCGTCCTTGGCGGCCTCGATGATGTCGAGGGCGCGGTAGGCGGCCGGGGCGGCGCCGTGCACCTTGGAGTCGGCGACCGCGCGGCCCTTGGCGACGGCGGCGTCCCAGCCCTCGCCCCGGTCGATCTCCGGGCGCTCGACGGCGACGGAGCCGTTCAGCACGCCGGCGGTCCAGATGAGCGACTGCTCCAGGAAGTCGGCGCCCTCGAAGAGCGCGTCGGCGATGCCGAGCTCGAAGACCTGCTTGCCCTTGAGCTGCCGGTTCTGGTTGAGCGAGTTCTCGATGATGACCTGGACGGCCTTCTCGGCGCCGATCAGGTTCGGGAGGATCGCGCAGCCGCCCCAGCCGGGCACCAGGCCGAGGAAGACCTCGGGGAGCGAGAAGGCCGGGAGGGCCTTCGACACGGTGCGGTAGGTGCAGTGCAGACCGACCTCGACGCCGCCGCCCATGGCCGCGCCGTTGTAGTACGCGAAGGTCGGCACGGCGAGCGCGGAGAGCCGCTTGAAGACGTCGTGGCCGCCCTTGCCGATGGCGAGCGCCTCGTCGTGCTTCTTCAGCAGCTCGACGCCCTTGAGGTCGGCGCCGACGGCGAAGATGAACGGCTTGCCGGTGAGGCCGGCGGCGACGATCTCGCCGTTCGCGGCCTCGGCCTCGACCTGGTCGATCGCCGTGTTCAGGTTGGCGAGGGACTGCGGGCCGAAGGTGGTCGGCTTGGTGTGGTCGAAGCCGTTGTCCAGCGTGATCAGCGCGAAACGGCCGGCCCCGAAGGGCAGCTCGAAGTGGCGCACGTGGGCCGAGGTGACGACCTCGTCCGGGAAGAGCTCGGCGGCGCCCTTCAGAAGCTCGGCGGTGGTGCTCACTTGCCCTCCCAGTGGGGGTTCTCCCAGATGACCGTCGCGCCCATGCCGAAGCCGACGCACATGGTGTTGAGGCCGTAACGGACCTGCGGGTTCTCCTCGAACTGGCGCGCCAGCTGCGTCATCAGACGGACGCCGGAGGAGGCCAGCGGGTGACCGTAGGCGATGGCGCCGCCGTACTGGTTGACGCGCGCGTCGTCGTCGGCGATGCCGTAGTGCTCCAGGAACGCGAGGACCTGGACGGCGAAGGCCTCGTTGATCTCGAAGAGACCGATGTCGTCGATCGAGAGGCCGGCCTGGGCCAGGGCCTTCTCGGTCGCCGGGATCGGGCCGTAGCCCATGACCTCGGGCTCGACGCCGGCGAAGGCGTACGAGACGAGGCGCATCTTGACCGGGAGGTCGTTCGCCCGGGCGAAGTCCTCGGAGGCGATGATCGAGGCGGTGGCGCCGTCGTTCAGGCCGGCCGCGTTGCCCGCGGTGACGTTGCCGTGGACGCGGAACGGCGTCTTCAGGTTGGCCAGCGACTCCAGCGTGGTGCCCGGGCGCATCGGCTCGTCGGCGGTGACCAGGCCCCAGCCGGTCTCGCCCGCCTCGGCGTTGGTGCGGCGGACGGAGATCGGCACCAGGTCGGGCTGGATCTTGTTGTCCGCGTAGGCCTTGGCGGCCTTCTCCTGCGAGCGCACGGCGTACTCGTCGGCGCGCTGCTTGGTGATGCTCGGGTAGCGGTCGTGCAGGTTCTCGGCGGTCATGCCCATGAAGAGGGCGGACTCGTCGACCAGCTTCTCGCTGACGAAGCGCGGGTTCGGGTCCACGCCCTCGCCCATGGGGTGACGCCCCATGTGCTCGACACCGCCGGCGATGACGGCGTCGTAGGCGCCGAAGGCGATGGAGCCGGCGACGCTCGTCACGGCCGTGAGCGCACCGGCGCACATGCGGTCGATCGAGTAGCCGGGCACGGACTGCGGGAGGCCCGCGAGGATGCCGGCGGTGCGGCCGAGGGTGAGGCCCTGGTCGCCGATCTGGGTCGTCGCGGCGATCGCGACCTCGTCGATCTTCGCCGGGTCGAGGGCCGGGTTGCGGCGCAGCAGCTCCCGGATGGCCTTCACGACGAGGTCGTCGGCGCGGGTCTCGTGGTAGATGCCCTTCGGGCCCGCCTTGCCGAACGGGGTGCGGACGCCGTCGACGAAGACGACGTCCCTGACGGTACGAGGCACGATGGCTCTCCTCCAGGTGCGGGACGGCACTGCTGCGGCGCACCACTAAGCGTGCGCTTGCTTCCCCCCATGCTACTTGCGGGTAACCAAGCTGCCCACCCCCTGGGGGCCAAGCGGCGAAGGTCACACCCCGGCGTACGGGGAAGCCCCCGGCACCGGGGAGGGTGCCGGGGGCTTCGACGCGCGGGGCGGGACACGGGTCACGCCTTCGCGGAGAGGGCCTCCACCAGGAGCGGGGTCACCAGGCCGACCTGCCAGCGGCGGGCGCCGTAGGCGGTGAGGGCGGCCACGACGGCGTCCCGGTCCCCGCGGGCCGGGGGCTCCCAGCAGACGCGGCGGACGGTGTCCGGGGTGATCAGGTTCTCCTGCGGCAGGTGCAGCTCCTCGGCGAGGGCCGTGACCCCGGCGCGGGCGGCGGAGAGCCGGGCGGCGGCCGCCGGGTCCTTGTCAGCCCAGGCGCGCGGCGGGGGAGGTCCGGCCGGCTGCTGCCCGGGCTGCGGCAGCTCGCTCTCGGGGAGGGCCCGGGCCCGGTCGATCGCCGCCTGCCACTGCTCCAGCTGGCGCCGGCCCATGCGGTGCCCGAAACCGGGCAGGGCGGTCAGCGCGGCCACGTTCACCGGGACGGCGAGCGCCGCCTCGACGATCGCCGCGTCGCTCAGCACCTTGCCGGGGGAGACGTCACGCCGCTGGGCCACCCGGTCGCGGGCCGTCCACAGCTCCCGTACGACCGCCATCTGGCGGCGCCGGCGGACCTTGTGCATGCCGGAGGTGCGGCGCCACGGGTCCTTGCGCGGCGGCGCCGGCGGGGCGGTGGCGATGGCCTCGAACTCCTCGTGGGCCCACTCCAGCTTCCCCTGCCGGTCCAGCTCCTTCTCCAGCGCGTCGCGGAGGTCGACCAGGAGCTCGACGTCCAGGGCCGCGTAGCGCAGCCAGGGCTCGGGCAGCGGGCGGTTGGACCAGTCGACCGCCGAGTGGCCCTTCTCCAGGGCGTAGCCGAGGACGGACTCGACCATGGCGCCGAGGCCGACGCGCGGGAAGCCCGCGAGCCGGCCGGCCAGCTCGGTGTCGAAGAGCGAGGAGGGGCGCATGCCTATGTCCCGCAGGCAGGGGAGGTCCTGGGTGGCGGCGTGCAGGATCCACTCGGTGCCGTCGAGGGCCTCGCCGAGCCCGGAGAGGTCCGGGCAGCCGACCGGGTCGATCAGCGCGGTGCCCGCGCCCTCGCGGCGGAGCTGGACGAGGTAGGCGCGCTGGCCGTAGCGGTAGCCGGAGGCCCGCTCGGCGTCGACGGCGACCGGCCCGTGCCCGGCGGCGAAGGCGGCGATCACCCGGGCGAGGGCCTCGTCGCTCGCGACGACCGGCGGGATGCCCTCGCGGGGCTCCAGCAGCGGGATCGGAAGCCCGTTCGCAGGGACGTTTTCGTCCGGGGGGCCGCCCCCGGTGGTGCGCGGTGCGGTGTCTGCCGCGGTCTCTTGGGCGTCGGTCACCTGTCAAGGGTATCCGCCGACGGCAAGCGCCTGCCGACGGAACGTTCCGTCGGCAGGCGCCGCGTTTCCGTCAGGACCGGCTCAGTGGATGATCCCGGTCCGCAGTGCGACGGCGACCATGCCGGCCCGGTCGCCGGTGCCCAGCTTGCGGGCGATCCGGGCGAGGTGGCTCTTCACGGTGAGCGCCGAGAGCCCCATGGAGACGCCGATGGCCTTGTTGGACTGGCCCTCCGCCACGAGCCGCAGCACCTCGACCTCACGGCCGGAGAGCTCCCGGTAGCCGCCCGGGTGGCTCGGGGCACCCGGGGGGCGGCGGTGGCCGAGCCGGGCGGCCGCGGCGCCGATGGGCGCGGCGCCGGGACGCGTCGGGTGGCCGATATTGGTCCTCGTGCCGGTGACGACATAGCCCTTCACGCCGCCGGCGAGGGCGTTGCGCACCGCGCCGATGTCGTCGGCGGCCGAGAGCGCGAGGCCGTTGGGCCAGCCGGCGGCGCGGGTCTCGGACAGCAGGGTGAGGCCGCTGCCGTCGGGAAGGTGGACGTCGGCCACGCAGATGTCGCGCGGGTTGCCGACGCGGGGACGGGCCTCCGCGATGGACGACGCCTCGATCACGTCCCGTACGCCGAGCGCCCACAGGTGGCGGGTGACGGTGGAGCGGACGCGCGGGTCGGCCACGACGACCATGGCCGTCGGCTTGTTCGGGCGGTAGGCGACCAGGCTAGCGGGCTGCTCGAGCAGAACGGACACTCGGCCTCCTGGGGGAAGGGGCGGGACGGAGCCGGCTCGGGGAAGAAGCCGGGGGCGAACCCGTGCTCTGAAGGGGTCATTGACTCCTTCGGCAGCAGGGCCGCCCGCCTTTAGGGAAAGATCACGATTTAGTGAGTAACAATTAGGGCAATTCGGACGCGCGATCGATCATCCTACGAGCGGCCCCCGCTCCCTCACCCCCACGAGGGACCCCCCGTACGAACGCCGAGGGGGCCCCGAAGGGCCCCCTGGACATCCGTCCCGCCGCACACCTGTCCGGACCGCTCAGGCGCCCTGCGGCCCCCGCCGCTGGGGCAGCGAGACGACCCCCGCCCCCGACACCGTCCCCGCCGGGCCCGTCGCCCCCGAGGGACCCGTCGGCCCCGGCGGATCGGCCGGCGCCGGCGGCAGGCCCGCGATCTGGCAGAGGAGATCCGACCAGGCCGCCAGGTGGGCCGCCGTGTCCGGCACCCCGCCGAGCCCCTCGCGGGGCGTCCAGGACGCCCGGATCTCGATCTGGGTGGCCGGCCGCCGCTCCGCGAGCCCCCCGAAGTAGTGCGAGCCGGCCATCGTGACCGTCCCGCTCGCCTCCCCGTACGCGAGCCCGCGCGCCTCCAGGGCCCCGGTCAGCCAGGACCAGCACACCTCCGGCAGCAGCGGGTCCGCCGCCATCTCCGGCTCCAGCTCCGCCCGCACCAGCGTCACCAGGCGGAAGGTGCCCTTCCAGGCCTCGTGGCCCGCCGGGTCGTGCAGCAGCACGAGCCGCCCGTCCGCGAGGTCCTCCTCGCCGTCCACGACCGCCGCCTCCACCGCGTACGCGTACGGCGCGAGCCGCTGCGGCGGCCGGGTCGGCTCGACCTCCATCTCGGACCGCAGCCGTGCCGTCCGCAGTGCCTCCACCGCCCTCCGGAACGCCGCCGGCACCGGGGTCCCCGCCGTACTCTCCGCCTTGTCGCCCGTCCCTCGAATGCCGTCGGAATGATCGGAAAAATGTCCCTGAGCCGCAGCCATGCGGGGAAGAGTAGGCGGAACGGGGCCGCCATGCGGGGAGGGACACCCGCCCGGCACGAGCGGCTTCCGGCCACATGCGAAGATTTGGGCGTGAGCGCCATGAACAGCCCGACGGGCCAGCAGACGAAGCAGCAGTCGCGGACGTACGACTCCGCGTTCCTCAAGGCGTGCCGGCGCGAGCCCGTGCCGCACACTCCCGTCTGGTTCATGCGGCAGGCCGGGCGCTCCCTCCCCGAGTACCTGAAGGTCCGCGAGGGCATCCCCATGCTGGAGTCCTGCATGCGGCCCGAGCTGGTCAAGGAGATCACCCTCCAGCCCGTCCGCCGCCACCGGGTCGACGCCGCGATCTACTTCAGCGACATCGTCGTCCCGCTCAAGGCCATCGGCGTCGACCTCGACATCAAGCCCGGCGTGGGCCCCGTCGTCGCCGACCCGATCCGCACCCGCGCCGACCTCGACCGGCTGCGCGACCTCACCCCCGACGACGTGCACTACGTCACCGAGGCCATCGGCATGCTCACCGAGGAGCTCGGCGACACGCCGCTCATCGGTTTCGCCGGCGCGCCCTTCACCCTCGCGAGCTACCTCGTCGAGGGCGGCCCGTCCCGCAACCACGAGCACACCAAGGCGCTCATGTACGGCGACCCGCAGCTCTGGGCCGACCTGCTCGACCGCCTCGCCGAGATCACCTCCGCCTTCCTGAAGGTGCAGATCGAGGCCGGCGCCTCCGCGATCCAGCTCTTCGACTCCTGGGTCGGCGCCCTCGCCCCCGCCGACTACCGCCGCTCGATCCTCCCGGCCTCCGCCAAGGTCTTCGACGCGGTCGCCGGCTACGGCGTCCCGCGCATCCACTTCGGCGTCGGCACCGGCGAGCTCCTCGGCCTCATGGGCGAGGCCGGCGCGGACGTCGTCGGCGTCGACTGGCGCGTCCCGCTCGACGAGGCCGCCCGCCGCGTCGGCCCCGGCAAGGCCCTCCAGGGCAACCTGGACCCGGCCGTCCTCTTCGCCTCCACCGAGGTCGTCGAGGCCAAGACCGACGAGGTCCTGGCCGCCGCGAAGGACCTGGAGGGGCACGTCTTCAACCTGGGCCACGGCGTCATGCCGTCCATGGACCCGGACGCCCTCACCCGCCTCGTCGCCTACGTCCACGAGCGCACCGCCGTCTGACCCGACGGTCCGCGCGGTACGGCGGCGGGGTCAGCCCGCCGCCCGTACCGCCGCCACCGCCTTCCGGGCCGCGATCAGCACCGGGTCCCACACCGGGGAGAACGGCGGCGCGTACCCCAGGTCCAGCGCCGTCATCTGCTCCACCGTCATCCGGGCCGTCAGCGCCACCGCCGCGACGTCCACCCGCTTCGCCGCGCCCTCCCGGCCCACGATCTGCACCCCGAGCAGCCGCCCGGTCCGCCTCTCGGCCAGCATCTTCACCGTCATCGGTGCCGCCCCCGGGTAGTACCCGGCCCGGCTCGTCGACTCCACGGTCACCGTCACGTACCGCAGCCCGACCTCGCGCGCGTCCTTCTCCCGCAGCCCGGTGCGGGCGATCTCCAGGTCGCAGACCTTCGACACCGCCGTCCCCACCACCCCGGGGAAGGTCGCGTAGTCACCGCCCGCGTTCGAGCCGATGACCTGCCCCTGCTTGTTCGCGTGCGTCCCCAGCGGCACGTGCCGCTCCCGGCCCGACACCAGGTCCAGGACCTCCACGCAGTCCCCGCCCGCCCACACGTTCTCCTGCCCCCGCACCCGCATCGACAGGTCCGTCAGCAGCCCGCCGTGCGCGCCGAGCGGCAGCCCCGCCGCCCCCGCGAGCGAGGTCTCCGGCACCACACCCGTCCCCAGGACCACCACGTCCGCCGGGTACTCGTCCCGGTCCGTGGCCACCGCCCGGACCCTGCCGTCGTCACCCGTGAGGATCCCCGTCACCGGCGACGCGCCGACCGTACGGATCCCGAGCCCGTCCATCGCCGCGTGCACCAGGCGCCCCATGTCGGGGTCGAGCGTCGCCATCGGCTGCTCGCCCCGGTTGAGGACCGTCACCTCGTAGCCCCGGTTCAGCAGCGCCTCGGCCATCTCCACGCCGATGTACCCGGCGCCGACGACCACCGCCCGCCGCCCCGCCGTCCCGGCCAGCGAGTCGAGCAGCGCCTGCCCGTCCTCCAGGGTCTGCACCCCGTGCACGCCCGCCGCGTCGATCCCCGGCACCGCCGGCCGGGCCGGGCGCGCCCCCGTCGCGATCACCAGCTTGTCGAAGCCCGTCCACGCCTCCGTACCGACCGCCAGGTCCCTGGCCAGAACGCGCTGCCCGGCCAGGTCGATCTCCGTCACCTCGGTCCGCGTCCGCAGGTCGATCCCGCGCGCCCGGTGCTCCTCCGGGGAGCGGGCGATCAGCTCCTCGCGCCCCGCCACGTCGCCGCCGACCCAGTACGGGATGCCGCAGGCCGAGTACGAGGAGAAGCGGCCCCGTTCGAAGGCCGTGATCTCCAGCTCCCCGGGCCCCTTGAGCCTGCGCGCCTGCGAGGCGGCGGACATGCCCGCCGCGTCCCCGCCGATGATCACCAGTCGTTCGCTCATGCGCCCACGCTACGGCCCGCCTCGGGGCGGGGCGGCCCGGGCGATTTGAGAGAGTGGTCCCATGAACGCGGACACCACGGGACCCCACGCCGGACCGCACGCCGTCGTCGTCGGCGGCGGCATCACCGGCCTCGCCGCCGCCCACCGGCTGCTCGCCGCCGGTGCGCGCGTCACCCTCCTGGAAGCCGGCGGCCGGCTCGGCGGCAAGCTGCTCGCCGGGGAGATCGCCGGCGCCCCCGTGGACCTCGGCGCCGAGTCCCTGCTCGCCCGCCGCCCCGAGGCGATCGCCCTCGCCGAGGCCGTCGGCCTCGGCGACCGGCTCCGGGCGCCGGGCACCACCACCGCCTCCGTCTGGTCCCGGGGCCGGCTCGTGCCCATGCCCAAGGGCCACGTCATGGGCGTCCCCGGCGACGCCGGCGCCGTCGCCGGGCTCCTCTCCGAGGAGGCCCTGCGCCGGATCGGCCGGGACCCCGAGCTGCCCCCCACCGAGATCGGCGAGGACATCGCCATCGGCGCGTACGTCGCCGAGCGCATGGGCCACGAGGTCGTGGACCGGCTCGTCGAGCCCCTCCTCGGCGGCGTCTACGCCGGGGACGCCTACCGCATCTCGATGAGGGCCGCCGTCCCCGCGCTCTTCGAGGCCGCCCGCCGCCACCCGAGCCTCACCGCCGCCGTCCGCGCCGTCCAGGCTGCGGGCGCCACCGTCCCCGCCGACGTCGCGGGCGCCGCCACCGGCCTCGGCGGGTCCGTCTTCGCCGGGATCTCCGGCGGCATCGGCACCCTGCCGGGCGCCGTCGCCGACGCCGTCCGCGCCGCCGGCGGCACGATCCTCACGGGCACCCCGGCGACCGCCCTGCACCGGGCGGGCGCCACCGGCTGGCGGGTGGAGACCCCGGAGCGGACCCTCGACGCGGACGCCGTCGTCCTCGCCGCCCCCGCGCCCGTCGCCGCCGCGCTCCTCGGCGGCCACGCCCCCGGGGCCGCCGCGCTCCTCGGCGCGATCGAGTACGCCTCCATGGCCCTGGTCACCCTCGCCTTCCGCCGCTCCGAGGTCCCCGAGCTGCCCGGCTCCGGCTTCCTCGTGCCGCCCGTCGACGGCCACACCATCAAGGCCTCCACCTTCTCCAGCCGGAAGTGGGGCTGGGTCGGCGAGGCCGCCCCCGAGCTCTTCGTGCTCCGCACCTCCGTCGGCCGGTACGGCGAGGAGGCCCAGCTCCACCGCGACGACGAGGACCTGGTCGCCGCCTCCCTCAAGGACCTCGGCGCCGCCACCGGCCTCGCCGCCCGGCCCGTCGCCACCACCGTGACCCGCTGGACCGGCGGCCTGCCGCAGTACCCGGTCGGCCACCTGGACCGGGTCGCCCGGGCCCGCGCCGCCCTCGCGGACCTGCCCGGAGTGCGCCTCGCGGGCGCCGCCTACGACGGCGTCGGCATCCCCGCCTGCGTCGCCTCCGCCCACCGCGCGGCGGACGCCCTGGCCGACGAGATCATCGCCACGTCGGAAACGGGGCACCCCGGTGCGGGGCACTCCTCGTGACGGGCGAGAATAGGCGTATGAGTGCGCCCGAAAAGATCCCGAACGCCGGTAAGAAGGCGAAGGACCTCAACGAGGTCATCCGCTACACCCTGTGGTCTGTCTTCAAGCTGCGCGACGTCCTGCCCGCCGACCGGAGCGGCTACGCCGACGAGGTCAAGGAGCTGTTCGACCGGCTCGCGGAGAAGGACATCACCATCCGGGGCACGTACGACCTCTCCGGTCTGCGTGCCGACGCCGACGTCATGATCTGGTGGCACGCCGAGACGAGCGACCAGCTCCAGGAGGCGTACAGCCTCTTCCGCCGCACCAAGCTGGGCCGCGCCCTGGAGCCGGTCTGGTCGAACATGGCGCTGCACCGCCCGGCCGAGTTCAACAAGTCGCACATCCCGGCCTTCCTGGCCGACGAGACCCCGCGCGACTACGTCTCGGTCTACCCCTTCGTCCGCTCCTACGACTGGTACCTGCTGCCGGACGAGGACCGCCGCCGGATGCTCGCCGACCACGGCAAGATGGCCCGCGGCTACCCGGACGTCCGCGCCAACACGGTCGCCTCCTTCTCGCTCGGCGACTACGAGTGGATCCTCGCCTTCGAGGCCGACGAGCTGTACCGCATCGTCGACCTCATGCGCCACCTGCGCGCCTCCGAGGCCCGGATGCACGTCCGCGAGGAGGTCCCCTTCTACACCGGCCGCCGCAAGAGCGTCGCGGACCTGGTGGCGGGCCTGGCCTGACGGCCGCCCCGTGAACCTGGCGGCGCCCCGGCTCCCAGCCGGGGCGTTCGCCCCTCGACCCGGAAGATCAGACGGCCGCCACGCCATGGCAGGCCGCTCCAGCGACACCGGGTCCGGCACCGGGTGCGGCGCGCGCGAGCGCGCCGCACCGGCGTCCCTTCCCTTCCCGGGGATTCCTTACGGGGTCCCCAGCGCGGCCCTCAGCTCCGGCTCCAGGACCGCCGGCCCCCGGGTGGCGAGCGCGGTGAGCGGGTCCTCCGCCGAAAGCCCCGCGAGCAGCCGCTGACCTGCGTGCGAGGCCCACGGGCTGTGCGGATACGACTCCGCCCGCCCGATCAGCAGGCAGAGCCCCGAGACCGTCAGCGGCAGCACGAACCCGGCCACCGCCCGCGTCCGCTCCGCCTCCGGCACCAGCGGCACCGCCACCGCCCCCAGGGCGAGCGCCAGCAGGAACGCGCCCCGCACCGCCCGCAGCCCGGCCGCGACCTCCCGCCGCCCCGGCGCCGGCACCGCGAGCCCCCGCTCCACCAGACCCTCCTCGATGCGGCGTACGCACGCGGCGGCGGCGACCGCCGGACGCAGCCCCGGCACCGGCGCCTGCCCCTCGGGTCCGATCGCGCCGAGCACCGCCCGCTCCAGCTCGTCCCCGCCGCCCGAGTCGTCCACGACGGTGGCCCAGCCGGTGTGCGCGAGCAGCAGCCGCCGGGCCCGGTGCATCGACACCAGCGTCAGCTCGGCGACCCGCCCGGGACCCCCGGCGAGGAACGCGGCCTCGCCCAGGGTCAGTTCGCCGCCCCCGCCCGCCCCCGCGGGGGGCCCGCCGGCGGCGATCGAGGCCCGGCAGAGCCGGGCGCAGGCGAGGGCGGTCACGACGCCGGCGACGAGGAGCAGCGGGATCCACACCATGATCGAGTTGTACGCCAGGACCTCCGGCCCCGCCACCCGAACGGCTCAGCCGCTGGACCCGCAGGAGGACGACGACGAGGAGCCGCACGAGGACGAGGACGAGGAGCCGCAGGAGGAGGACGAGGAACCACAGGACGAGGACGAGGACCCGCAGGAGGAGGACGAGGAGCCGCAGGACGAGCCGCCCGACCCGGAGTCGGAGCCCCAGCCGTCGCCGCCGCCCTCCGCCGCCCCCGCGCACCACATCACCACGGCCGCGGCGGCGCTCGTGTCGGAGGAGTCCCGGTACGCGTCCCGGCTCCGGCCCCCGCGTACCGGCCCGTCGGGCCGGGCCGCGTCCCGCAGCCGCTCCCACAGCTCGCGGTCGGGCAGCGCCCGGATCCCGCCGAGCGCGACCGTGTTCACGCCCCCGTGGCCGTACGCGCCCCGGTAGGCGGAGAGCGACGCGAGGCCCGCCGCGCTCACCTGGCGGGTGTACGTGGTGCCGCAGACCAGCGCCGTCACGAAGCAGACGAGGAAGAGCGGCAGGAGCTTCACGAAGAACGGCACGGTCGGCCCGTCCAGCGCGAACTCGGCGACGGTGACCACGATGCCGAGCGGGAACAGCAGGAAGGACCCGACGACGAGCCCGACGCACCACCGGCGCAGGGTGCGGCGCGGGCCCGGCTGGGTCACCAGGCCCCGGTCCGCGAGGGCGTCGCCGATCTCCTGCACGGCCGGGTGCGTCATCACGCCCAGGCGCAGCGCGCGCAGGGAGCCGCTGGGGGCGGTCGCGTGGGTGTCCAGCACCGCCCGCTCCACCGGGTCGTGGGCGATCCGGTGGACGACCGCGACGACCCCGGGGCCGCCGATGACGATCCGGCCGTCCAGGTGCATGGCGGCGAGCGCCGTGTCGGCGACCCTGCCGGGACCGCCGCCGAGGAACGCGGCCTCGTAGACGTCCTGGAGCGGCCCGCCCGGACCGACCCGGACGCGGCGGGCCAGCACGAAGAGACGGACCAGCACGGCGGCGGCGGCGAGGTGGAGCACGAGGAGGAGCGGGTTCATGCCGGTCACCGCCCCCCGAGGAGGCGCCGGGCCAGCCGCCCCACGACCCCGCCGGCCGGCCGGCTCTCGGCCCGCTCCCGCCACCAGTGGGTCAGCTCCCGCCGTTCGGGCCGGTCCTCCAGGAGCAGCCCCTCGACGAAGTCGAGCGCGTCGCGCCGGTAGCTCCCCGGCATGGGCCGGGTCCTGGCGTACGCGAGGAACGCGGGCCGGAAGCCGTCGCCGAGGATCTCCGGCAGCTCGGGCGCGATCCGCGCCACGACGGAGGCCCGCTTGGCGGCGAGCGCCCGGCTCTGCACCCGCATCCGCCGCACGTCGAAGCCCTCGGGCACCGGAGTCCCCGCGACCAGCGCGGACAGCACCGCGGCCTGTCCCACTCCGACGCGCTGCCGTGCCGCGTCGGTGACGTCCCCGACCGCCTCGGGGGCCTGGGCGCCCACCCCGGCCCGCGTACGGTCTCCGGCCACGGCGGAGGGCACGGCGTCGGCCGTGGGGCGGGAGAGGACGGCCAGCGCGCCGTCGAGGCGCGCCGTCGCGGGCCCGGCCGCCGGGCCGGACCCCTCCGGCTCCGGCTCCGGGGCCGGGGCGCTCGGCCGGGTGGCCGGCATCGGGCCGCCCGAGACGCGGGCGCCGGCGCCGATGTGGAGCGGCTCGCGGCCCGCGAGGGCACGGCCCGCGCGCAGCGCGGCGGCGCCGACGCCGTGGCGCGCGGCGAGCGGGCCCGCCACCGGAACGGCGTGGACGTCGCCCGCGCCCGCGACGGCGTGGGTGTCCGCCGGGTCTCCGGCGGCGAGGGTGTCGGCCGCGCCCGCGGAGGCGAGGACGTCCGCCGGGTCTCCGGTGGCGTCGATGTCCGCCGGCTCCCCGGCGGCGAGGGTGTCGGCCGCGCCCGCGGCGGCGCCGACGTCCGCCGCGTCCGCCGCGTCCCCCGCGGCGGGCGCGGGGCGCGCCGGCCGTCGGCGGGTCGGCGTCGTCAGCGTCGCGCGGATCGTGGAGAGCTCCGCGGCGAGTTCCGCCGCGGGCGGGAAGTGGTCGTCGCGCTCCAGGAGGACGCCCGGCGGGGCGACCCGGCCGGCGAGGTCGGCGAGGATGTCCAGGACCGGCTCCGGGACCGGGTGGGCGTGGGTGTCGTGCCAGACGCCGTCCCGTTCGAGGCCGCCCGCCACGTGGACGTACGCGATGGCCTCGACCGGCAGTTCGGAGAGCGCCCGCGCCGGGTCCTCGCCGCGGTTGACGTGGTTGGTGTGGAGGTTCGCGACGTCGATCAGGAGCCGTACCCCCGTACGCTCCACCAGCTCCGCCAGGAACCGGCCCTCCGTCAGCTCCTCGTCCGGCCAGGAGAACAGGGCGGCGATGTTCTCCAGGGCCAGCGGCACCGGCAGCGACTCCTGCGCGATCCGCACGTTCTCGCAGAGCACGTCCAGGGCGTCGCGGGTGCGGGGGACGGGCAGCAGGTGCCCGGCCTCCAGGCGCGGGGTGGCGGTCAGCGGCCCGCCGGCCCGGACGAACGCGATGTGCTCGGTGACGAGCGGCGCCCCCAGCGCCTCCGCCTTCGCCGCGAGTGCGGCCAGCCGCTCCGGGTCCGGCCGGTCCGCCCCGCCGAGCCCCAGCGACACCCCGTGCGGCACGACCGTGACGCCCCGGGCCCGCAGCCGGGCCAGCGAGTCGGGCAGGTGGTCGGCGCACACGTTCTCCGCGACGACCTCCACCCAGTCGACCCCGGACAGCCCCTCGACCGCGTCCGCGATCTCGGGACGCCAGCCGATGCCGATGCCGAGTTCCGTCATGTCCCCCTCCTTCGGTCCTCAGTCATCCACGTGATGACCCCGGCGGAGCCGGTCGAACCCAAGGAGGGAGAGGTTCAGAGCTTCATTTGAGGTTCCCGGGCGCCACGGCCAGGACGCCGGGGTACGCCGACACGACCGTGGCGCTGCCCGGCGCGATCTCCGTGAAGCCCGCGTCCCTGACCACCGGCAGGCCGCTCGCGGCGAGCGCGGGCCATTCGGCCTCCGGCGCCGTGCGCACGGCCAGTGGGAAGCCCGCCTCCCGCCAGGCCGCGCGGGCGGTGTCGTCCAGCGCCCACCACAGCAGCTGGGCGCCGTGCCCGGCCTGGGCCATCGCCTTGCCGGCCGACATGCCGAGGCCCGGGTTCGTCCACAGCACCGCCGCGCCCTCCGGCACGGGTCCCGGCGCGGCCGGGTCGTCGAGGTCGGTGCCGGAGACCTGGAGCTTGGCCAGGTCCTTGGGCCAGCCGTCCAGGGGGACCGGCGGGAAGACGCGTACCTCCGCGGTCTCGCCGGTCACGGTGATGCCGGGCAGGGCCCCGGCGCGCCGCCACTCCGCGCCGCGCGCCCGCCGCACGACCTTGCGGATGCGGGCGTCCTCCCAGTCGGCGACGGCCGCGGCCCACTCGCCGTCGCCGAGCGACCGCTCGTCGGTGAGGAGGCGGAGCACGGCGCGGGCCGCGGTCTCCAGGGCGTCGGTACGGGCCGGGGGCGCGTCGCGCTCGATCCGTACCACCAGGGGCAGGACGAACTGCGGCTTCTCGTCGCGGGGATCGGTGTCGTTGCTGCTCACCCGGCAAGTCTGCCACCGGCCCCCGGGAGCCGGATCTTGCGGCCCGGCCCGTGGCCGGGCGAGGATCCCGCCCATGAGCACGATCGTCGGAGCGCGGGAGCCGGTGCGGCTCGCGGGGGTGGGGCGCCGGTACGGGCCGCGCGGCCCGTGGGTGCTGCGGGGCGTCGACGCGGAGCTGCCCGCCGGCCGGCTCGTCCGGGTCACCGGAGCGAACGGCACCGGCAAGTCGACGCTGCTGCGGCTCGTGGCCGGGGTCGACGCGCCCGCCGAGGGCCGGATCACCGGCCGCCCGGCCAGGACGGCGTACGTGCCCGAACGCTTCCCGCCCGCCCTGCCGTTCACGGCCCTCGACTACCTGGTGCACCTGGGGCGCCTCCAGGGACTGCGGACCGGTCCCGCCCGGGCCGGGGCGGGGGAGTGGCTGGAGCGGTTCGGCGCGGGCGGGTACGCCGGGACCCCGCTGGCCGCCCTCTCCAAGGGCACCGCGCAGAAGGTGGCCGTCGCCCAGGCGCTGCTCGCGGAGCCCGAGCTCCTCGTCCTGGACGAGGCATGGACGGGCCTCGACCCCGAGGCCCGCGCGGAACTCGACGCGGCGGTCCGCGAGCGCGTCGCGGCCGGCGCCACCACCCTCTTCGTCGACCACGACCCGCGCCGCCTCGCGGGCGAACCCGGCACGACCCTGACCGTGGCGGAGGGCCGCGTCCGCCCGGCCCCGCACGGCCTCGCGGGCGAGCCCGACGCGGGTCCGACCCTCGCGGAGGGCCGCGTCCGCCCGGACCCGTACCCGCCCGGCCCCGCCGCCGTCCGGGTCGTCGCCTCCGGCGCCCGGCCCCTGCCCGACCCCCTTCCCGGTGGAGCCGTCGGGGAGGCGTGCGCGGCCGACGGGTCCGTGGTGTTCCGCGTCGCCGCGTCGCACTCCGACGACCTGCTGCGCGCCCTGCTCGCCGCCGCCTGGCACGTCCACCGCGTCGGACCCCACCGGGCCGGGGCGGAGGGGGAACGCCCGTGACGGCGCTGCTGCGGTACCACTCCGCCCTGTTCCTGCGCTCCCAGCGGTGGCTCGCCCCGCTGCTCCTGTACGCGGCGCTGGTCGCGGTCGGCGTCCGGCCCGGGGATCCCGTCCTCGGCTCGCTCGGTATCGCGGCGGCCGGGCTGCTGCCGGTCGCCGCCTGGTCGGTGCGGATCTGTCTGACGCAGGAGGCGGCCGCCGCGCGGGCCGTGACGGCCGCCGCCGGCGGGCGGTCCCGCGCGCACCTCGCCGCCCTGCTCACCGGGGCCGGGTGGCCCGTCCTCGCGGGCGCGGTCGCGGCCTTCGTGGTGACCGGCACGGGCGACCTCGCCGGGACCGGCGGACCGGCCGCCCTGCTCGCCGGCCTCCTGGCCACCACCGCCTGCGCGCTCACCGGCGGGGCCGTCGGCGCGCTCGCGTCCCGGCCGTTCGTGAGGGCGCCGGGCTGGTCGGTGGCCGGGCTGCTGCTCGGCTCGCTGCTGGCCCTGGTGACCACCGGCTCGCCGGCGAAGCACGCGGTCACCGCCCTGGTCGCCGCCGAGGGGGCGGCCCGCCCGCCGTGGGCCGCCTGCGCCGCCGCCGTGCTCCTGGCCGTGGTGACGGCGGCCGTTTCCTGCCGGGCCGGTGCGCGACGGGAGTGAGGCCGGAGCCGTACCGGAGTAGCCTCGGTGTCATGACCACGGAATCCGCCGCGTACTGCGCCCCCGAGCCCGCGCCCCGGCCGCCCAGGGCCACCGAGGGGCCGTACGCGCGCTGCGTGCTGTGTCTGGAGCCGACCGAGTACGCGGAGTCGGTCAAGGGGATCGTGCTGTGCCCGGTCTGCGAATGGCAGGAGGCCCAGCGCACCGCCTGCTCCGGCTGAGGCACGGCCCCGTCAGCCTTCCCGCATCAGCTCCGAGACCTTCACGAAGCGGTAGCCGCGTGCCCGGAGTTCGGGGACGACGCGGCGCATGGCCCGCTCGGTCGCCGGGGCGGCGCTGCGGGTGCAGTGGAGGACGACCACGGAGCCCGGGCGGACGCCGGAGAGGACCTGCTCGGCCACCGCGTCGGGGTCCTTCGCGAAGGCGTCGCCGCCGACCACGTCCCACTGCACGGCGGTGACCCGGGCGGGGGCGAGGGAGCGCAGGGCGGTGTCGTCGTAGCAGCCGCCGGGGAAGCGGAAGTACGGCACGACGTGGACCGCCCCGGCGTCCCGGAAGGAGTCGAAGGCGCGCTTGACGTCGGCCGCCATGTCCGGTGCGGCGACCGTCGGCAGGCCGTAGCAGGGCTCGGCGAAGGCGTAGTGGCTGTAGGAGTGGTTGGCGATCTCGAAGCGGGGGTCGTTGCCGATCGAGCGGGCCTGGTCCGGGTACTCCTCCGCCCAGCGGCCCGTCATGAAGATCGTGGCGTCCACCTTCAGGCGGCGCAGCGTGGCGATGAGCTCCGGGTTGTCGAAGCGTTCGCCGCGCGCCGCCCGGGGGCCCTGGTCGGCGGTCATGTCGGCGTCGAAGGTGAGCGCGACGACCTTCTCGGCGCTCCGGCCGGTCCGCCGCTCGTACACGGGGGTACGGCCCTGGGGGCCGGCCGCCAGGGTGGGGGGCGCGGCGGGTGCGGGCTTCTTCGGGCCCGGGGCGGCGGTCGGCTTCGCCGCCGGGGCGGAGGCCGTGGTCGCCGGTCCCGCCGCGGGGGTGCCGGCGCCCCCGCCGCAGCCGACGAGTACGGCGCCCAGCAGACCGAGCGCCGCCACTTTACGTACAGAAATGGTCACGAACGGAAGCTATCCGATCGAACTCGGAGGCTCGCCGTCACACCCCCGGAGGGGCGCCGTCCCGTCACCCGTCAGGTCGCGAGCAGCCGCCTGCGGCACTCCGCCACGTCGAAGCCGCCCGGCGGATAGCGCGGGTCCAGCGCCTCCAGGTGCTCCAGGAGCAGCGTGCTCACCGCCCAGTTCCGGTACCACTTCCGGTCGGCCGGGACCACGTACCAGGGCGCCTCCGGAGACGAACAGCGCTCCAGGGCCAGCTCGTACGCCTCCCGGTAGGCGGGCCAGCGGGTCCGGTCCTCGATGTCGGCCGGGTCGAACTTCCAGTGCTTCTCCGGGTTGTCCAGGCGCTCCAGGAGCCGCTCGCGCTGTTCCTCGTACGAGAGGTGCAGGAAGACCTTCACGAGCGTCACCCCGTCCTCGGCGAGAGCCCGCTCGAAGCGGTCGATCTCCTCGTAGCGCCGCTCCACCTCCGCGCGCGGGACCAGCTCCCTGACCCGGGCGATGAGGACGTCCTCGTAGTGGGAGCGGTCGAAGATGCCGATCTCGCCGGGCAGCGGCAGCGCCCGGGTGACCCGCCACAGGAACGGGTGGGCGCGCTCCTCCTCGGTGGGTGCCTTGAAGGCCCGGATCCGGCAGCCGGACGGGTTGAAGTGGCCGATGACGTGCTTGACCGTGCCGCCCTTGCCGCTGGTGTCCATGCCCTGGAGGACCAGCAGCAGCCGTCTGCGGTCGCCCGCCGTGCTCGCCGCGAACAGCCGCTCCTGGAGCGAGGCGAGCCGTGGCGCGAGGAGCGCGGTGGCGGCGCG
This sequence comes from Streptomyces sp. NPDC047974, assembly GCF_040653375.1. Taxonomy (NCBI): domain Bacteria; kingdom Bacillati; phylum Actinomycetota; class Actinomycetes; order Kitasatosporales; family Streptomycetaceae; genus Streptomyces; species Streptomyces sp. NPDC047974. The sequence goes on along the minus strand of NZ_JBEZNU010000024.1, from coordinate 17,531 downwards.
CCCGGCCGTCTTGCCGCCCGGACCGTCCGCGCCGTCCGGACCGCCGGGGGTGGCCCGGGGGTCGTACGCGGAGAGGTCGACGCGCCCGCCCGGCGGGAGCCGCAGCGCCGCGCTCAGGGGCGCGGCCCGGCCCCCGCCCCCGTCCGTCCCGTCCCGCGTCACGTCGTGCTCCTCCGCCACCGTGCGTCCCTTCCTTCCGGCCCTGCCCGGGGTCAGCGCCACGGGCCGGTGACGGCGAAGGTGGTGCCGGGGTCGTAGCAGTTCACGTACATCGTCGAGTGGTCCGGGGAGAAGGTCACGCCGGCGAACTCGCCCCACTCGGGGGCGCCCGGCCCGCCCACGTCCTGCCGGTTGCGCGCCACCGCGTACACCTCGCCCCGCCGGTCCACGCCGTAGACGTGCTGCGCCCCGCCGCCGTCCTCGCAGACCATCAGGCCGCCGGTGGGCGCCAGGCAGATGTTGTCGGGGGACTCGCCGGGGAGCCGGACGTCGGTGTCGGGGCCGAAGACCACGGAGAGGGTGAGGCGCCGGGCGGCCGGCTCGTACTTCCACACCTGCCCGAAGTGGGTGGCGCCGGAGCCGTCGGAGGCGCGGGCGAAGGAGGAGACGAAGTGGACGGCGCGGCCGCCCCAGTAGCAGCCCTCCAGCTTCTGCGCGTGGGTGATGCCGCCGCGCCCGAAGTCCTGGAAGCGGATGGGCGTCGAGGTGGCCTGCGGGTCCGGCACCGGCACCCACTCCACGGCCTCGAAGACCGTCCCGGCCTCCCGCACCACCGACAGGTCGGGGACGCCGGGCACCCGCAGGGCCTCCAGGGTGCCGCCCGCGCGCAGCGAGCCGGGTCCGCCGTGCGGGCGCTCGGGCAGGAAGCGGTAGAAGAGGCCGAAGGGGTGGTCGAAGGCGTCCTCCGTCTCGTAGACGATCCCGGTGTGCGGGTCGACGGCGACGGCCTCGTGGGCGAAGCGGCCGAGGGCGGTGAGCGGGACGGCGCCGCTGCGGTGCGGCTCGGCCGGGTCGACCTCGAAGACGAAGCCGTGGTCCTTCTCGTACCCCTTGGTCCCGGCCTTGTCCTCGGTCTCCTCGCAGGTCAGCCAGGTGCCCCAGGGGGTCGGGCCGCCCGCGCAGTTGACGGCGGTGCCGGCGATGCCGACGCGCTCGGAGCGGACCGTGCCGTCCGCGTCGAGGCCGAGGACGGTGCAGCCGCCCTTGCCGCCCCGGTCGTAGACCAGGCCGGGGACGAGCGGGACGGGATGGCGGGCGTCGGGGCGGTTCTCGTGGTTGCGGACGAGCCGGACGCCGCCGCGCCGCCCCGTGAAGGCGCTCATGCCGTCGCAGCGGCCGGGAACCGGCCCCTCGCCGGAGCGGAGCGGCTCGCCCTCGCGGGAGAGGACCCGGTAGGAGAAACCGGCCGGGAGGTCGAGCAGACCGGCCGGGTCGGGGAGGAGCGGGCCGTAGCCGCCGCGCGGTTCGGCGACGGCGGGGGTGCCGGTGAAGAGGTCGGCGAGGATGCCGGTGAAGGCGATCCCGGCGACGGAGGCGCCGGTGCCGGCCAGGATCTGACGTCGCGTGACTGCCATGAGGGGGGCCTTCCCGCCGGAACAGGTGTGGACCCGCTTCATGTACCACGCGGTGGTGTGCGTGATGCCATGACGCGGGTCCACGGCGCCTCGGATGGCGCAAAGTCGCCCCCGGGAACCGGGGTGACGGGGTCTCAGGCGAGCTCGGCCGTCAGCGTGATCGTGGTGCCGGTGAGGGCCTGGCTGACCGGGCAGTTCTTCTTGGCGTCCTCGGCGGCCGCCTGGAACTGCTCGGCGTCCAGACCGGGCACCGTGCCGATCACGGTGAGGTGGATGCCGGTGATGCCCTCGCCCGGCTGGAAGGTGACGTCCGCCTTGGTCTCCAGCTTCTGGGGCGGGGTGCCCGCGCCGGCCAGGCCGTGCGAGAGGGCCATCGAGAAGCAGGAGGAGTGCGCGGCCGCGATGAGCTCCTCGGGGCTGGTCTTGCCGTTCGGCGCCTCGGCGCGGGCGGGCCAGGAGACGTCGTACGAGCCGAGCCCGGAGGAGTCGAGGGTGACGACGCCGGAGCCGTCGAGGAGGTTGCCCTGCCACTCGGTGTGAGCGGTACGGGTGGTGGCCATGATGGTTCCCTTTCGGTGGGGTGCGGGCCCCAACCTACTGCGCCACGAGCCCCTTTGCGTCCCGTGCCAGCGCGGTGAGCCGGGAGATGGCGCGGAAGTACTTCTTCTTGTAGCCGCCGTTCAGCATCTCGTCACTGAACAGCTTGTCGAAGGGGAGCCCGGAGGCGAGCACGGGTATCTCGCGGTCGTAGAGGCGGTCGGCGAGGACGACGAGCCGCAGCGCCGTCGACTGGTCGGGTACCGGGCCGACGTCGGTGAGGCAGACCGCCGTCAGGTCGTCGGTGAGGGCGCCGTACCGGCTCGGGTGAACCCTGGCCAGGTGTTCGAGCAGGTGCGGGAAGTCGTCGAGGGAGGCGCCCGGGGTCCGGTACGCGGTCTCCGTGACGACCTGGTCGGAGTGGGGCGCGGGGGCCTCGGGCAGGCCCCGGTGGCGGTAGTCCTCGCCGTCGATCCGCAGCGGCCTGAAGTGCGCGGAGAGGCCCTGGATCTCGCGGAGGAAGTCGGCGGCGGCGAAGCGGCCCTCGCCGAGCTTGCCCGGGAGCGTGTTGGAGGTGGCGGCGAGCGCCACGCCGGCCTCGACCAGCTTGCCGAGCAGGCTGGAGACGAGGACGGTGTCGCCCGGGTCGTCCAGCTCGAACTCGTCGATGCACAGGAGGCGGTGCCCGCTCAGCGTCCGCACGGTCTCCTGGAAGCCGAGCGCGCCGACCAGGTTCGTCAGCTCCACGAAGGTGCCGAAGGCCTTCAGCGCGGGCTCGGCGGGGGTGGCGTGCCAGAGCGAGGCGAGCAGGTGGGTCTTGCCGACGCCGTAGCCGCCGTCGAGGTAGACGCCGCGCGGGCCGGCCGGGGCGGCGGGCTTGCGGGCGAACCAGCGGCGCCGGCCCGCGCCGGTCGCGTGCGCCCCGCCGAGGCCCTCGGCGAAGCCGGAGAGGACCTTGACGGCCTCGCACTGGCTCGGCTGGTTCGGGTCCGGGAGGTAGGTGTCGAAGCGCACCGAGTCGAAGCGCGGCGGCGGGACCATCTCCGCGACCAGGCGGTCTGCGGGGACGCGGGGCTCTCGGGAGCAGAGCGAGAGCGGGGTCGCCGCTGCGGGGGCGGCTTCGTTCAGGGCACGGGTCGACACAGTTCTCCACTGTAAGGGCCGTGTCAGACTGCGAGAATGCGACAGCTCTTCCCTGTGACGGACATGACAGCCCCGAACGCCCAGGTCAACGCGGTGGACCGGGAGTGGTCCCTCGACGAGCTGGCCGACGCCTATGCCTATCCGGCAGAGGCCGAGACCTGGCTGCGGGCCAACATGGTCTCCTCGCTCGACGGCGCCGGACAGCACGAGGGCCGCTCGCAGCCGCTCTCCTCCGACACCGACATGCGGGTCTTCGGCACCCTCCGCGGGCTCGCGGACGTGGTCGTCGTGGGTGCGGAAACGGTACGCCAGGAGGGGTACCGGCCCGCCCGCGCCCGGGAGGCCTTCGCCGCGCGCCGGGCCGCCGCGGGCCAGGGCCCCGCCCCCGTCATCGCGGTCGTCACCGCCTCGCTCGACCTGGACCTCACCCTTCCGCTTTTCGCCGCCCCGCTGGTCCCGACCCTGGTCCTGACCGGCGCCGGGGCGCCCGCCGAGCGGATCGCCGCGGCGCGGGAGGCCGGGGTCGAGGTGCTCCTCGCCGGCGAGGGGGCCGCCGTCGACCCGGCCCGCGCGGTCGCCCTGCTCGCCGGGCGGGGGCTGCGCCGCCAGCTCACCGAGGGCGGGCCCCGGCTGCTCGGCCAGTTCACCGCCGCACAGGTGCTCGACGAGCTGTGCCTGACGCTCTCCCCGACGATGACAGCGGGTGATGCCCAGCGGATCGCCCACGGGCCTTCGGTCGCCCTTCCGACACGCTTTGGGCTGGCTTCTCTGCTGGAGCAGGACGGCTTCCTCTTCAGCCGCTACCGTCGGATCTGACAATCAGCGGAATTTGCCGTTCCGCTTAGCGTCTGCTGGGCACAATCACAGTCGCAGTCCCCGTGCGGTCACGGGGAAGGATGGTTTCCGCAGAAGGGCTCCTGAGGTGTTCACAAGCGTTCTGATGATCGAGAAGCCCCTGACGTCCGTGGACGTGGAATTCGTCACCACCCTGCACGGCGACGAGGGCGTGTCCTTCATCGTGCTGATGCAGCCGCGCGGTGATCAGGCCGACGTACTGCTGCGCGCCATCGACGACGTCGCGCTGGGCGAACTCAAGGAGGCGGCCCGGGAGGGGGACGAACCGGAGGGCAAGGCCGCCCGAGAACCGGCCGAGCTGGCCCTGGAGCACTCGCTCCGGGCCCTGAGAGAGGCGGGCTGCGAGGCGGTCGGACAGGTGGTCGAGGACCACCCCCTGAACAAGATGAAGGCGGTCGTCGAGGAGGCCGGGGCGGACGAGGTCATCGTCCTGACCGCCCCCCACTACGTGGAGGAGTTCTTCCACCGGGACTGGGCCTCCCGCGCCCGGCACAAGGTGGGCGTCCCCGTCCTGAAGCTCTTCGCGCACAGCGAGTGACGGCGGGGCGGAGGGCCCGGGGACGCGCTGCGTCCCCGGGCCCTCCGGCCGCAGCCACTAGGCTGGAGCCGACACGTCTCACGCACACCCGGGGAGAGAACCGCATGGCACCCGCCATCCCTGCCGCCATGGAACGGCCGCACTTCATCGGCATCGGCGGTGCCGGAATGTCGGGCATCGCGAAGATCCTCGCCCAGCGCGGCGCCAAGGTCGCGGGCAGCGACGCCAAGGACTCCCCGACCGCCGAGGCGCTGCGCGCCCACGGCGTCACCGTCCACCTCGGCCACGCCGCCGAGCACCTCGCCGACGACGCCTCCGCCGTCGTCGTCTCCAGCGCCATCCGCGCCGACAACCCCGAGCTGGCCCGCGCCGCCGAGCTCGGCATCCCCGTCGTGCACCGCTCCGACGCGCTCGCCTCCCTCATGGACGGCCTCACCGCGATCGCCGTCGCCGGCACCCACGGCAAGACCACCACCACCTCGATGCTGGCCGTCGCCCTCACCGAGCTGGACCTCGACCCCTCGTACGCCATCGGCGGCGACCTCGCGGGCCCCGGCACCAACGCCCGGCACGGCGCCGGCGAGGTCTTCGTCGCCGAGGCCGACGAGAGCGACCGCAGCTTCCAGAAGTACGACCCCCAGGTCGCGATCGTCCTCAACGTCGAGCTCGACCACCACGCGAACTACGCCTCCATGGACGAGATCTACGAGTCCTTCGAGAAGTTCGCCGCCAAGCTCCGCCCCGGCGGCACCCTCGTCGTCGGCGAGCACTCCGGCGCCCGCGAGCTGGCCGCCCGGGTCGCCGCCGCCGGCCGCGAGGACCTGGAGATCGTCACCGTCGGCGAGGGCGAGGGCTCCGACGCCCACATCCTCAAGATCGTCCCGAACGGGATGAAGAGCGAGGTCACCGTCGCCCTCGACGGCGCCGAGCACACCTTCACCGTCTCCGTCCCCGGCCGCCACTACGCCCACAACGCCGCCGCGGCCCTCGCCGCCGGCGCCCGCGCGGGCCTCGACCCGGACGCCCTCGCCCAGGCGCTCACCGCCTACACCGGCGTCGGCCGCCGCCTCCAGCTCAAGGGCGAGGCCGCGGGCGTCCAGGTCATCGACTCGTACGCCCACCACCCCACCGAGATGACCGCCGACCTGGAGGCCATGCGCGGCGCCGCGGGCGACTCCCGGCTGCTCGTCGTCTTCCAGCCGCACCTCTTCTCCCGCACCCAGGAGCTCGGCAAGGAGATGGGCGACGCCCTGGCGCTCGCCGACGGCTCCGTCGTCCTCGACATCTACCCGGCCCGCGAGGACCCGATCCCCGGCGTCACCAGCGAGCTCATCCTCGACGCGGCCCGCGCCGCCGGCGCCGAGGTCACCCCCGTCCACGACAAGACGACCGTCCCCGAGGTGATCGCGGGAATGGCGCGGCCGGGCGACTTCGTTCTGACCATGGGCGCGGGCGACGTCACGGACCTCGGTCCGGCGATCCTCGCCCACCTGGCGAACTGAGGGAGTGGACGGACGATGGCGTACGAGGTCGAGAAGTCGGACGCGGAGTGGCAGGCGCAGCTGACCCCGTCGGAGTACCAGGTGCTCCGGCTGGCCGGCACCGAGCCCGCCTTCCGCGGTGAGTACACGGACACGAAGACAGAGGGCGTCTACTCCTGTCGCGCCTGCGGGGCCGAGCTCTTCACGTCGCACGAGAAGTTCGAGTCGCACTGCGGCTGGCCGTCCTTCTTCGACCCGAAGGACAGCGAGGCCGTCGAGCTGATCGCGGACACCTCCCACGGCATGATCCGCACCGAGGTCCGCTGCTCCCGCTGCGGCTCCCACCTCGGCCACGTCTTCGAGGGCGAGGGCTATCCGACCCCCACGGACCAGCGCTACTGCATCAACTCGATCTCGCTGAGGCTGAAGCCGGCGGACGACTGACACGGCGCCGCGGTCCCCCTAGGGTGTCCGGTGACGGACTCAGGGGGACCGCATGGCCGGCCGGAACTTAGCTCCGCTTCCCACCTACCGCAAGGACGCGGTGACGAGGAAGCTCTGCGCGCACGTCTATCTCGACGACGCCTTCGCCCACGACATGGACGTCGAGCTCACCGGCGACCGGCTGACCGCCATAGGGCTGCCGCTCGGGGTCAACCTCGTGGCGCTCGCGCGGCACGCGCGGGTGGCCGCCCGCAGGGTCCGGGCCAGGGACCGGACCCTGTCGCTGCTCTTCCTCCTGCTCTGGGCGGGCGTCGCGCTCCTCCCCCTCGGGCTCGCCGTCGACCCCTTCCTCGGCGGGACCGGTGCCGTGATCGGGCTCGCCGCCCTCCTCGGCGGCTGGTGGGCCACCCACCACGACCTCGCCGTCTCCTGGCGGGAGGCCCAGCGCGTCTTCCAGGAGGACACCCGGCCGGAGGAGCAGGCCCCGGCCGTCGAGAGCGACGCCGAGGACCGGCTGCGGGCCCTCGCCCGCGCCAACGTCCTGCCGTACACCGCCTCCGCCGGCCACCACGACCCGTTCGTCGGCCACGGCGAGAAGGTCAAGGACGTCGTCTGGCACCCCGTCGACGTCTCCCAGCCCGCCGACGACCCCGCCAACCCCGGACGGAAACTCGCCGTACGGCCCTTCGACGCGGTCGACCTGCACACCTTCGTCGCCCGCGAGATGGAGACCATATCCGGCCTGGAGGGGCTGCGCGCCAGGAACCGCCTGTACGTCTCCGGCGACCACGTCCCGTACCTCGTCGGCGAACTCCTCGACTCGCGCGTCGGCCGCCCCCGTCCCCAGATCTCCCCCGACCTCGTCCGCACCGGCCTGATCAAGCCCGGCGCCGGCACCCGCACCTACCTCAGCCTGGAGCGGATCAGCGACGGCGGCCGGGTCGTCGTCTCCGTCCACATGCGCGCGCGGCTCCATCCCCCCAGCCTCTCCTGGGAGTTCATGATCTTCGTGATCCCGCCGCCGGCCGCCCGCTTCTCCACCGTCACCACCCTCCCCACCCAGGGCTTCGACCGGTTCCGGATGCTCTTCGGCGGCACCAACTCCATCTGGTGGCGCTGCCTCACCGGCTCCTGGTCCCGCACCGCCCGCCGCGCCTCCCTGCGCCGCGGCCGCGAGCGCGCCCTGCGGCGCGACCGCCGCGACATCACCCGCCGCAACACCCTGCACGACCACGGCGCCACCGACAGCGTCCGCGAACGCGTCTCGGACCCCGAGCAGATGCTCTTCAGCGACTCCGCCGACGCGCAGGACTACCTCCAGCGCCTCCAGGGCGGCATCCTCATCGCCACCGAACGCTTCCTGAAGGACCATCACATCGACAGCGCGTCCTTCGACTCGACGAAGCAGATCATCAACTCGAACCCGACGTACAACTTCAACGGGATCGTGCAGGGCAACGCCTTCGGCCACCAGAACGTCGTCCAGAACACACCCGGCCAGCCCGGGGCCGGCGGCGGACAGCCCGGCCCCGGCGGCCAGTGGGCACAAGGAAAGGGGACCCCGTGAACACCTTCAACTTCAACGGCCCGGTGAGCGGCAACGCCTTCGGCAACGACAACACCGTCACCAACAACCAATACCACCAGCCCGCCGAGCCGGTCACCGCCCGCGCCCTCGCCGAGCAGCTGGTGACCCTGCTGCGCGAGCAGCCCGCCGCCACCACGGCGCTCGCCCCGGCGGAGTCGGTACGGGACGAACTCGCCGCCGCCGAGCGGGAGAACCGCCCCGCCGACGAGGGCCGGGTGCGCACCGCGCTCGCCGCCGTCGAGCCGTACGTCACGGTCGGCAGCGGCGGCATGGCCCTGCTCCAGGGGATCCTGGCGTTCTTCGGCGGCTGAGGCGGCCGGCGCGGGCGGGGCCGCCGGGGCCGCCCCGGGTCAGCGGGCGCGCACCTCGGCCCGGGCGCCGTCGGCGAGTTCGAGGGCGAGGCCGGCGCGCAGCGGCACCGTCTGGCCCGGCACGATCCGCTGGCTGGTGCCGTCCGAACGGGTGCCGGTCCACGCCTCCGCCGAGCGGTTGGCGAGCCCGTACCGGCCCGGCTTCTGCGGGTGCTCGACCAGCTCGGCGACGAGGCTGCCGTCCGAGTAGTCGTGCCGGGTCGGCTCCGCCGTCAGGTGGTGGCGGTGGATCCGGGCCGCCCGCCCCAGCATGATGTGCCGCTCCGACCGGGGCGGCGGGGTGGTCACCACGAGCCGGGGCGGCAGCACCAGCGGGGCGCCGTCCTTCCAGCAGGTCCCGGGCGCCGCCGAGCCCGGCTCGGTCATGTTCGGCCGGCCGCAGTTCGGGCACTCGACGATCGCGTCACGGGCCGCCCGCAGGGCGTCGCGCCACTGGGACTCGCGCACCCGGGCCGAGGGCTCCCGCAGTCCCACCGTGAAGTTCTGCGTGAACAGCTTCTGGAGCGACGGCGGCACCAGCGGCCACAGCACCCGCGCCGTCGTGTGCTCCACCGGGTCCGGTCGGTTGTCGGTGTCGTCCGGGTCGAAGACGAACAGCGGGTCCTTGCCGTACAGCCTGCGCTCCGCGTGCTCGTCCAGGCAGCGGATCGCCAGCTCCCTGGCCCCCTTGAAGGGGTGGTGGTTCACCAGGAACATGAAGAGCAGCACCGACAGCGAGTGCAGGTCGCTCTGGGTGCCGGGCATGGCCCCCGGGTCGCCGCGCACCAGCTCCGGGGCCATGAAGCCCATGGTGCCGGAGATGCCGCTCTGGTCGCCCTCCACCACCGCGTTGTCGTTGTCGCAGACCAGGACGTCGCCGGTGGCCGGGTCGAAGAAGATGTTGCCCCAGGAAATGTCCCGGTAGGCGATGCCGCGCGAGTGCAGTGCCTGGTACGCCTCCACCGTGTACAGGCAGGCGGTCAGCAGCTCCCGGAAGCTGGTGGTGACCGTCCGCCGGAACAGCTCGGGCAGACCCCGGAAGCGGTCGGGGCGCACGTCCATCAGATAGCCGAAGCGGTCCGGTGCCGCGTCGACGAACGCCGTCGGCCACAGGAACCGCTCGTCGTCGAAGTCCCGTTCCACCAGGTCCTCGACGACCCGCCGCTGCTGCGGGGTCGCGCTCTCGGGGTAGTACCACTTGAGCGCCTTGGCGGAGCCGTCGGGAAGCGTCACCCGGTAGACCTCGCCCTGGCCGCCCTGGCCGAGCAGCCGGTCGACGACGAGCGTCTCCCCGGTGCCGGTCGTCAGCGTGTCCCCGTTGTCGAGCATGCCGCTCATGGTCGTTCGGTCTCCTCGTCGTCGTTCCTCGTGCCGCCGGTTGGATCCGATCTCTCGGATAGTGGATCCGAGAGGTTGGATGGTGGATCCGGGAGCTTGGATGTTGGATCCGAAAGGCTGGACGGTGGATCCGGGAGCTTGGATGTTGGATCCGATGTATCGGAGGTTGGATCCGAGAGATCGGATGTTGGATCCACGTCCGCCCCGGCCCCCCAGGGCCGCGCCGGCTCCGGAGCCCGCGCCCACGCCTCCCGCGGGTCGGCCCCCGCCACCCGTCCCTCAGGCTCCCGTCCCTCAGGCTCCTGTCCCTCAGGCTCCTGTCCCTCAGGCTCCTGTCCCTCAGGCTCCTGTCCCCCGGGCTCCGCGCCCCCGCGCCCCCCGCGCTCCCCGCCCTCAGGCTCCGAGCCTTCAGGCTCCGCGTCCCCGCGCTCCTCTTCGCCCCCGGGCTCCGCGCGGTGGGCCAGCGCCAGCGTGGTGTCGTCGCCGGAGTGGCGGGAGGCCGCCTCCAGCCAGCGCGGGACGTCCTGCTCGATCCCGGGGAGGCCCCGGGCGGCGAGCCGTTCGTAGAGGCCGGCCGTGAACTCGGTGAAGCCCGCGTCCGAGGCGAAGCTCTTCGAGAGGCCGTCGGTGGAGAGGGTGACAAGCCGGGGGGCCCGGGCCGGTTCGGGCAGGGGTTCCCAGTGGACGCGGACCAGGTGCCAGGCCTTGCGGAGGCAGAGGGAGGCGGTCTCGTCGCCGAGTTCGGCGTGCTCGGGCGCGAGCGGGAGGCGTACCCGCCCGTCCGCGTCCACGACGGTCAGTTCGCCGTCGCCGAGCTGCCAGGCGACGAAGAGGCCGGGGGCGAGTACGGCTCCGATGAGCGTGGAGCCGTACATCCTCAGGACCTCCTCGCGGGGCGCGTCCGCGCCCTCGGGCCCCGGCTGGCGGGCCCAGTGCTCCCACACCCTGGCCTGCCAGTCCCGCACCAGCTGCTCGGGCAGCTCGTAGCGGGCGTAGTCGCGCAGCCAGGACAGCCGGCCGGGGCGGACGAGCGAGCCGAACTCCCGCCCCTTCGCGGCGAAGAGCGCGGCGGCGAACTTCGCCCCGACGTCGCTGCGCGGGTAGGAGGCGGAGCCGTGCCCGTCGGCGACGGTCAGGATCACGGGGTCGTTCGCAGCTCCCGTGCCGCCGGTCTCCGCCCAGTCCTGGTTGAGCTTCTTGCCGTAGCCGATGACGCTCGTGTCGAGTACTTCCCAGGTCGGCAGGGCGCTCACCACACGTCGTCGTCGTCGGTGGCGAGCACCGGCGGCGCGTACGGCGCGGCCGGCTTGGTCGGGCCGTCGCCCGAGCCGTTGCCCCCGGCGACGGGCTGCGAGGCGGCCTTCACGGCGGCCGTCGACGCCCAGCGGATCGCGGCGGCCAGCTGCTTGGGGCTGTTGGCGTCCAGCGGCCGCAGCTCCGGGTTGGCCAGGAACTCCTGGAGCACGCCCCGGTCGGCGTCCGCGCCGATCGCGATGGCCACCCGGACGGCCTTGCGGCCCCACGGCGTCGCCTCGATGGCGCGGAGCCCGGCCCGCCAGTCGTCGGTCGGCGCCCCGTCGGAGACCAGCGCGATCACGGGCTTGAGGGCCCGTTCCGGCATCGGCGGGGTGCGCAGCTCCCCGGCGACCAGGGTCAGCGCCTCGCCGAGGTTGGTGGTGCCGTCGGGTGCCACGTCCTGCCAGGTGAAGTCGTGCACCTTCACCGGGTCCTTGTGGTGCCAGCGGGCGGTGGTGGAGAAGGTGATGGTGCGCAGCAGGAGCTGGGCGGCCGGGTTGTCGTCGGCCACCGAGCGCATCTCCGGGATCGCCTCCCGGATCGCGTAGTTGAGCTGGCCGATCTTCTCGCCGGACATCGAGTACGAGGTGTCGAGCAGCCAGATGAAGTGCACCGGGCGGTTCGACATGGCGCCGCCGGGGAGGTCGGACACGGTTTCCTCCAGAGGAGTCGGGGAGTCGGGGAGTCGGGGAGTGGGTGGTTCGGGGACGGTCTGGGAGTGGTTCAGGGCGTGGTGGCCGTCAGCTCCTCCCACCAGGCGGGGACGGACTCGGCGAGCCGGAGGATCGCGTCGAGCAGCCCGGGCGCCCCGTACACGGCGCCGAGCGCCGCCGCCGCGAGGACGACGACGGTGGCCGTCGTCAGCAGGGCGCGTACGGCCTTCCGGGAGCGGGCGACCCGCGGGGTGACCACGGTCATCGGCCGCGCGCCCCCGTTCCGCCGGGGCGGGCGTCGACCAGCGCGTCGACGCGGAGGCCGGAGCGGGCGAGCAGCCACAGGACGGGTTCGGCGGCCCGGCGGCCCTCGGGGTCGAGGGCGCCGGTGCCGGTGGCGGTGTAGGCGCTGACGGACCAGTAGCGGGCGGTCTCGAACTGGTGGGTGAAGTTGAGGACGAGTCCGCCGAGGCCGATGGTGGTCAGCCAGCCGTCGACCTGCGCGCCCGCGGGCGGCAGGGAGGGGATCCGGTCGAGCACGTCCCGTTTGGTGACGACGACGGCCACGGGCAGTCTTCCTCTCCGTCCGACGAGCGCGGTGAGTTCGCCGCTGAGCCCGTCGAAGGTGTCGACGGGTCCCTGGGCGGCGGGCCGGGCGTCGGCGACGGTGCCGCCGTCGGCCTCGGCGATCTTCTTGCGGACCTCCCGGTCGGCGAGGACGTCGACGACGAAGAGGACCCCGTCGGCGTGGGCGAGGTACTGCTGTTCGCGCAGCCGGTCGGCGCCCTGGAGGGCCTCGCCCATCGGGTCGTACAGGTAGAGCAGCCGGCGCCGCCGGCCCCGGCCGACGAGGATCATCCAGGCCCGCTGGTCGCCCTGGGTCTTCAGCGCCCAGTCGTCGTCCCGCAGCCGCTTGTCGAGGAGGGCGCCGTCGTGCCGGTCGGCGTCGGAGGCGTAGTCGAGGGTGAGCGCCCCGCTCGCGGCCCAGGAGCGCAGTCCGGCGACGACGGCGGCCATCAGCATGGTCTTGCCGGAGGAGGAGGCGCCGATCAGGGGGACGTGCACCACCCGGGTGGTGGCGAGCGAAGGCGGCAGGGGCCGGTCGCAGGCGGGGCATTCGGCGGGGACGAGCGCCCGGCCGGTGAACAGCGAGGACGGGAGCCTGGCCCCGCACCGGCAGGCGTGCCGGTAGACGCCGTACCGTCCGGGCCGCAGCTCCCGGTGGACCTCGTTGGTGCACTGGGGGCAGCGGTGGGCGGCCAGCGGCACCGGCCGGTGGCAGCCGGGGTGCGGGCACACGGTCCTGATGCGGAAGGTCAGCAGCCAGGCCCGTTCGGCCCCGCGCAGCACGCCGACGGCGAGCAGCCAGCCGCTCCACACGGCGGTGACGAGCAGGGCGAAGAGGAGCAGCGCGGCGCCGTGCAGGACGGCGACGAGCAGGACGGCGAGGGTGGCGCCGAGCGCGGTGCCGGGGGCCATGAGCAGCAGCCACAGCCGGGTGATCGGGTTGCCGCCGCGCACGCCGGTGGAGGGGCGCCGCCGCTGGAGGAGGCGGGCGGCGACGGTCGCCATCCAGTGGCTCCGCCACCGGCGCCAGGGCGCCCGCAGTCCGGCGCCGAGGACGCCCGCCGTGTCGACCCACAGCTGCCGTGCCCAGTAGGAGGGGTGCGCGGGCTCGGCGTCGATGGGGATGACCCGCTGGTCGGAGCGGCCCGCGTCGAAGGGGCCGAGTTCGACCACGACGGCCTTGGTGGCGGCGGCGAGCAGTTTCCAGAACGCGTTGCCGACGCAGACCAGGAGGGCCGTGACGGCCCACAGCACCACGAGCAGGGTGAGGACCAGTTCGGTCAGTCGTCCGCCGTCCACGCGGTCACCTCCCGCCTTCGCGCGGCGGCCGGACGTCGCCCCAGCGGGGTTCCTGGGCCTTGTCGGTCCTGCGTCCGCCGAGGCGGCGGAAGAGCTGCTTCATCCCGCCGGCGGGCCGGCACCACTCCTCGAAGGCGGCCCGCCGTGACGGCGCCTGCCGGGCGACGAGCTCGGCCGCCGCCTGTATCTGGTCGTCGGGCAGTCGGCGCACGACGGGCCGCAGCACGTCTTCGAGGAGGCCCGTGCGGGTCAGCTCCCACAGCGGGCCGACGTGGGTGTGGGAGTTCCAGACGACGTAGCAGTCGGCGAGCCGGTGCGGCGCGGCGAGGAAGTCGGTGAGGACGGGCGAGCGGGCCGCCTTGTCGTAGGCGTCGATGAGTGTCGGGTTGTTGCTCTCGGCGAAGGCCTTCAGTTCCTCGGCGGGCCGCTGGGGCCTGAGCAGGAGCAGCGCGAGGGCGTGCGCGGCCCGCGTCTGGACGGCGGGCCGGGCGTTGTGGGAGAGGCCGAGGACCCGGTGGACGAGGCCGCCGTGGGGGACGCTGGGGTCGCCGTCGGGGTGCTGGAGGGCGTGGACGAGGGAGAGCAGCTTCAGGTCGGCGACGACGGACCGGCCGAGCGCCTCGACGCCCTCGGCGAGGAGCCGTTTGGCCAGGAGCGGGGCGCCGGTGTCGGTCGCGGGCGCCTCGATGGCCGCGGCCACCAGGTCGTTCCAGGTGCCGGCGGCCTGGTGGAGGGCGGCCCCGTCGTCGAGGAGGGCGGTGGCCTCGGCGGCGGTCTGGGTGCGGTCGGGCCAGACGAGGGCCAGCGCGGTCCGCAGCACCATCGGCGGGGGCGGGGCGCCGTCGAGTCCGGCGGCCCGGAGCAGCTCGCGCAGGACCACCGTCCGGTTCTTCGTGCTGGGCCTGGGCTCCACGGCCGCCGCGCACAGTCGCAGGTGAGACCGGTCCCCGGGCCCGTCGAGCGGGAGCGGTACGGCGCGCAGCGCGCGGGCCACGGCCGTCGGATCGTCGGCGGCCCGGGTGTTCAGGAGGTCGAGGAGGCGGACGCGCAGCGATTCGGACCCGGCCAGGACGTCCGGCACGTCCCGTACGGAGTCGGGGCCGGCGCCGGCCCGGTCGAGGACCCGCCGGCAGAGCCGTTCGGCGAGCCCCGGCAGCAGGTCCTCGTGTTCGACGCCGAGCGCCCGCGCGGTGGCGAGGAGGCCGCCCACCCGCCGCAGCGGCGTGGTGGGGGTGGCGATCCCGGCCCGGAGGGGTTCGCCGAGTTCGCCGGTGAGCCGGGTGCGGTACGGCTCCGGGAGCGCGCCGGGCGGCAGCGGCGGGGGCGTGGCGGCCCGGTCGTGGACGGCGGCGGCGACGAGCCGGGCGGTGACCGGGGCGGTGACGGCGAGCGGGACGGTGTCGCGGAAGGCGGCGAGCAGCCCGGCGAGGGCGTCGGGGGCGAGCGCGCCGGGCCGGCCCTCCTCGCAGACGGCCCGGAGGAAGGTCTCCAGGGCGGTCTCGTCCAGGGCGCGGGGATGGGCGGCGGCCCACCGGGCGGCCTCGGCGACCGCGCCGGCCGGGACGGGCACGCCCCCGGCGAGCGCGAGCGCGGCGAGCGGACCGGCGGCGAAGGGCCCGGCGTCCGGCAGGTCGCGGGCCGACTTGAAGAGCGCGTTGGCCCCGGCGGCCCAGACGGCGGCGGCGGTCAGCGCCCACACGTCGTCGGTGGCGGGCGGTGCGGCGCGGGGGTCGGAGCGGTCGTGGACGGCGTACCGGTGGGGCTGCCCGGTGACGGCCCGCGCGTCCTCGGGGCGGACCCCGACGACCTGCTGGCGGGCGTGCTGGGGCCGCCGGGTGTAGGTGGTGAAGGTGAGGTCGCGGGCCACGTCCCGGGGGAGCGCGGCGCAGGCGACGATCAGCCAGTGGGCGACGTCCCGGGTGTCCTGCTCGGCGATGACGACCTGCGGGGCCTGCGGGTCCTCGGCGAGGCGCCGCAGGTCGGCGAGGAGGGCGGCGAGCCGGGGTCCGGCGTCGGCGGCGAAGGCGGTGAGCGTGGGCCCGAGGCCGTGCGGCAGCCCCGGGGTGAGCCGCTCCAGGGGCGGCGGCGCGCCGCCCTCGGGCGAGCGGTCCGTCCACTCGGCGGCGCCCCACAGCGCGATGGGCGGCAGGTCGTCGGGGAGCGGTTCGCCCGCGGGCACGAGCAGCGCGTGGGCGTGGAAGTTGCCCCAGCGGCCGCTGTAGTCGGCGCCGGTGTAGACGGTGCGGCTCAGCAGGCCGCTGCCGTCGGACAGCCGGGTGAAGCCGAACATCTCGGGGAAGGCGCCGAGTTCGTCCTCGGTCGGCCGGGCCGGGGCGTCGCGGGGCGGCTCGTAGCCGACGAGCTGTTCGGCCTCGCGCAGCACCGCGTGCGGCACGCCGGGGCTGACGGCGGTGAAGCGGAAGCCGGAGCCGTCGGGTCCCGGCGGCGCCGAGGTGTAGTGCATCTGGAGGAGGCTCATGCGACCGGCACCCCCTTGCCGTTCTCGCGCGGCGGCTTGGCGACGGGCACGAGGCCGCGCCGGGCGAGCAGCCACAGGAGCGGGTCCTCGACGCGCACGGGCTGGGGGCCGGTGGCGGGCGCGTCGGCGGGGGAGTCGTCGGGTGGCGGCGCGCCGAGCGCGGAGATCCCGAAGAGCGACACCTCGGAGAAGTCGCGTTCGAGCTGGCGCCACAGCGAGCCGGAGCCCCAGCCCTCCAGGAGCGAGCGGGTCTCCTCGTGGACGGCGAGCCGGTCGGCGTGGTCGTAACGGCCGCCGGTGTGCGGGGCGTTGCCGTGCAGCGGGGAGTGCGGGTCGAGCAGGCCGCGCACGGTGTCGGTCTTGGTGACGGCGACGGCCAGCGGGGTGGCGACCCGGCCCCGGGAGCCGGCCCGCCCGTGCGAGCGGAGCTGGGTGGCGAGTTCGGCGGCGATCTGGAGGGCGGGCGTGTCCCGGGCGGGCACCGGCCCGCCGCGGTCGCCGACGGTGTCGCGGACGGCGCCGAGCTGGAGCGGGTCGACGAGCAGCACGATACCGTCGGCGGCGCTCAGGTACTGGGTGTAGAGGTTCATCGCCTCGGCGGACTTGAGGTCCTCGCCGGCCGCGTCGAAGAAGACCAGCGCGGTGTGCCGGCTGCCGTCGCGGCCGAAGCCCTTGCGGGGCAGGCTCAGCCGGTACAGCAGCGGGTCGTTGAAGCCGGCGGCGGACGGGATGGTGGCGTCCGGGAGGCGCATCCGGTCGTACAGGTCCTCGGCCATCTCGCGGTCGCGCCGCTGGCTCTCGTCGCCCATGGCGGCGAGCGCCGCGCCGTACGCCTGCCCGACCCGGTGGCGCAGTTCGTTGACGAGCACGGACACGTAGGTGCTCTTGCCGGAGGCCTTGGCGCCGACCAGGGCGATGATCCGGCTGTCCTGCTCGCAGTAGTCGCTGGGCAGGTCGCTGTGGCAGTTGGCGCAGACCCGGACCGGGGTGGGCACCCCGCAGTGCGGGCACTCGGCGCGCGGTCCGGGCCCGCGCAGCCCGCCGAGGCCGCGCGGCGGGGAGAAGACCGGTCCCCGCATGTACGCGGCGGGGGCGCGGGTCGAGCCGGTGAAGCCCGCCCACACGTCGTCCCGTTCGGGGTCGCAGGGCGTGCCGCCGCGCAGCCCGGTCCGCGCCATCAGGCAGCGGTAGGGCAGCCGGGCGGCCTGTGTGCGGTGAAAGCAGTAGGGGCAGATCACCGTCGTCATGTCAGCGCACCACCAGGGTCGTGAGGGCGGGTTCTTCGAGGCGTACAGCTCCGGCCCCGTCGCCCAGCAGGAACGCGCGGAGCGCGTACGGCGGGCGGGACAGGTCCGGGACCGGCGGGAGTTCGAGGGTCTGGAGCGGGGC
>NZ_JBEZNU010000023.1:0-130979 GCF_040653375.1 Streptomyces sp. NPDC047974 | reverse complement strand
AGCCGGGGCGTCGCGGACCGCTGGGAGCACACCGCCATGGAGTACGTGCCGTTCCGCACGGCCGACGTGGTCCGCCCTGATCATCGGGCTCTGCACACGGCAACCGGAGGAGGTGGGTTCGATCCGCACCACGCAGGCAGGAAGCTCCCCCTCGGCGGCCGTACCACCGGCTCGGTCGTAGCGGCCGCGGGAGCCTCCGCACGGCTTCCCGGAAGGTCCCTCATGTCGCTCGACCCCACCGTCCCCCTCCGCTCCACCACCGTCGCCCGGCTCCGCGCCGCGGGGTGCGTCTTCGCCGAGGAGGAGGCGGAACTCCTCATCGCAGCCGCCCGTGACACCGCCGAACTCGACGTGCTCGTCGAGCGGCGTGCCCTCGGCCACCCGCTGGAACACGTCGTCGGCTGGGCCGAGTTCGGCGGGCTGCGGATCTCCGTCGACCCCGGCGTCTTCGTGCCGCGGCGACGCACCGAGTTCCTCGTCGAACGGGCCGTCGCGCTCGCCGCGCCCGGCGCGCTCTGCGTCGACCTGTGCTGCGGTTCCGGCGCCGCCGGCGCGGTGCTGCTCTCCTCCGTCCCGGGCGCCCGCGTGCACGCCGCGGACATCGAGCCCGCCGCCGTGCGCTGCGCCCGCAGGAACGTCGAGCCGCGCGGCGGCCGGGTCCACGAGGGCGACCTCTTCGCGCCGCTGCCGGAGGACCTGCGCGGCCGGGTGGAGATCCTGGTGGCCAACGTGCCGTACGTGCCGACCGAGGAGGTCGGGCTGCTGCCGCCCGAGGCGCGCGAGCACGAGCCGCTCGTCGCCCTCGACGGCGGCGCCGACGGGCTCGACGTGCTGCGCCGGGTGGCCGCCGGGGCGCCGGAGTGGCTGGCGCCGGGCGGGCGGCTCTTCGTCGAGACGAGCGAGCGGCAGACCGGGGCGGCGGCCGAGGCGGTCGCCGCGCACGGTCTGACGCCCCGGTTCGAGACCTGCGAGGAGCGGTACGCGACCGTCCTCGTCGCGACCCTGGAGGGCTGAGCCGCTCAGCGGCCGAAGGTGTCGATGCCCTCGACCAGCCAGCTCCCGTCGCGCAGGACGACGTCCACGGCGAACATCGCGCCCGCGTAGACGCCCTGGTCCTGGGCCTTCTTCTGCCGGGTGCCGGCCGTGCTGACGCTGCTCTGGTCGGCGTAGACGAGGACGCGGGCGCGGTCGCCGTCGATCCGCTCGACCGCGCTGTCGGTGACGGTCGTGGTGATCACCGACTTCCGCTCGGCGGCCTGCGCGAGCACCCCGGCGAAGAGGGTCCGGTGCTGCTCGACGGCCTTGCCGGTGAGGAAGGTCTTCGCCGCCCGGTCGAAGGCGGCCGCGTCGGTGTGGTCGTAGGAGAAGAGGGCGGCGACGGCCTCGGCCGTCCGCCCCTTGATCTCGCTGGTCCGCGCCGGGTCGGTGAGGGTGGTGTTCGACCGGGCCGGGTCGTCGCGCAGCTCGCCCGTCCTGCCGTGCGCCCATCCCGCGAAGCCGCCGAGCAGGAGCGTCAGGGCGCACAGGACGAGGAGGGGGAAGCGGTGCCGCGGTCGCGCCTCCCGCGTCTCTTCTTCCTCGTGTACGGGCTTCTCTTCCTCGTGTACGGGCTTCGCCGCCGTTCGCCGTCGCGTCGCCGGTGCGGGCTCGGTCAGGAGGCCCACGGGGCCCTTGGGGTCGGGGCCCGGCTGGTCTGCGCGGGCCTGGCGGCGGCGCTCGCGGTTGAGGTGGTGGCGGGGCGTCGGCATGGTGCGGTGTCCTTACCTCGTAGGGGCGGTCGGTCAGCCGGTCGCCGTGCCGCCGACGGGGGCCTGCCCCAGACCGCTGAGCTTCCACTGCCCGTCGGTGCGGGTGAGTTCGCCCAGCATGCGGCTGTCCTTGTCGGTGCTCTTGCGGTCGGACGTGGTGACGGTGACGCGCAGGGCGACGAGCAGCCGGGCGCGTCCGGCGCGGTCGTCGAGCTCCGTGACGGCGCCGGCGAGCACGCGGGCCGTCGTCACCGTCTTCGCCGCCTTCACCTGTCCTTCGAACTCCGCGCGACCGTCGACGAGTTGCCGGTGGAGTTCGCCGGTCGTGGACGACTCCCAGAGGTCGAGCCCGCGGTCGGTCTGCCGGTGGTCGAGGGTGTTGAGGTTCTGCACGGCCTGCTCCCCCGCGGCGAGCGCCCGGTCGCGTTCGGCGGCGTAGGCGGCGGAGTCGTCGTGGGCGGCGGCGTACCAGGCCTGGCCGGTCCAGGCCGCGAAGCCGCCCGCGACGAGGGTGAGGACGAGGGCCGCGGCCAGGGCGGGCCGGGCGCCGTTCCGGGTGCGGACGGCGCGTGTCATGGGGTGCTCCCGTCTCCCGCTCATCGTCAGCGGGTCTCGATGTCGGTGATGACCCAGCGGTCGTCCTGGTACCGGGCCGTCACGGTGAGCTGGGCGGCCGCGGTGGTCGCGGCGCCCTTGTCCCGCCGGGAGACCTGGTCGAGGAAGACGAGGAGGCGGGCGCCGTCCCCGTCGAGTTCGATCACGCCGGTGCGGACGGCCTGGGTGGAGAGGGTGAGGCGCTGCTCGACGAGGCTCGTGCGGACCTGGGCGAAGAGGTCGGCGTACTGACGGGCGGCGCGGCCGGCGAGGACGGTGCCGGCGTTGCGTTCGGCGGCGTCGGCACTGGTCGGCGTGTAGGAGAAGATCCGGGCGAGGCCCTCGCCGACGTCGCCGCCGACGCGGGTGGTGGCGGCGGTGTCGGTGAGGGCCTGGTTCCTGGCCGAAGGGGTGGTCCGGAGCTGGTGGGCGCCGTGGAAGAAGGCACCGCCGCCGAGGAGGAGCGCGGTCAGGGCGGTGGCCAGGGCCGCCGTGCGCCATCGGGGGGCGCGGGGCTCGGGCCCGGATTCCCCGGTGGCGGCGGGTTCCGTCTCCGGGGCCGTCTGGGTCGCGGTCATTCGGGGCCGGCCTCCTCGGTTCCTGCGACGGGCACGGCGCTGAGCGCCGACACCCGCCAGGTGGACTCGCCGGTGCGGGTCAGGACGGCCTCCAGGCGCTTGCGGTCCGTGGTGGCGGCGCCCCCTCGGGGGGTGACCTCGACCTGTACGGTCGCGATGAGCTTCGCCGTGCCGGCGCGGGTGTCGAGTGCGGTGAGGGCGGCCTCGGTGACGGTGGCGCGGGCCGAGGGTCCCACCGCGGGCTCGGTGCGGGCGAGTTCGGTGCGGAGGGCGCCGGTGGTGGCGTCGCGCCAGGCCTCGATGCCCGCCGCGGCGCGCTCGCGGGTGGAGGCGTCGAGGGTGGTGAGGACGGTGAGGCGCTGCCGTCCCTCGGCGAGGGCGGTGTCCCGTGCCCGGCCGAAGGCGAGCTCCTGGTCGGTGCGGGCCTGCGCGTAGGTCCAGGCTCCGGTGGCGCAGAACCCCAGGGCGACGGTGAGGGCGCCGGCGGAGAGGAGCCGGCCCCGCCTCATCGGGCGCTCCCGGGCGCGATGCCGAGGAGTCCGGCCAGACCGGTCGGGCCGCCGGTCCGGCCCGGCAGGGCCAGGGCGCCGGGCAGGGGCGGCTCGGCGCCGGCGGTGCGGTCCGGGAGCGGGTTCAGGGAGCCGGGGACGCGGGCCGGGGCGGGGGCGGCGTCGCCCTTGGGCGCGTGGGCGGAGCCGCGGACGTTGGTCCCGGAGCCGGCGGGGCTGGTGCAGGCGGCGCCGGTGTTGAGGGCGGGCGCGGTGCCGAGGTCCAGGCCGTTGCGGTAGCGCGTACCGCCGTATCCGGAGGTGCAGGGCAGCGGCTTGAAGAAGGTGACGGCGAGGCCGATGTTCAGGCGGCCGCCCTCGACGGCGGTGGCTCCGGCGGAGACGGCCGCCGGGTAGGTGACGAGGAGTTCCTCGATGCCGCGCTGCCGGGTGAGGGCGAGTTCGGAGGTGGTGAGGAGGTTGGCGAGGACGACGCTCAGGCTCGGGTCGAGGTCGTCGAGGAGATCGCTGACCTGGCCGGCCGCGTCGGGGGTGACGGTGAGGAGCCGGCGCAGGTCGGCGTCGGAGCCCTTGAGGGTGGCGGCGAGTTCGCGGGCCCCGGTGGCGAAGTCCCGGATGGCGCGGCTCTCGTCGGCCTGGGTGCGCAGCACGACCTCGCCGTCCCGGATGAGGCGGGTGGTGGCGGGCAGGGAGCGGTCGGCGGCCTGGACGAAGGCGCTGCCGCTGTCGAGGAGGACCTGGAGGTCGTCGCCGTGGCCCTCGAAGGCCTTGCCGAGTTCGTCGACGACCGTGCGCAGCGAGTCCAGGGGGACGGAGCGGGTGAGCGCGTCCATGCTGGTGAGGACGTCGGTGACGGGGGCGGGGACCTGGGTGTCGGACTGTTCGATGCGGGCGCCGTCGGCGAGGAAGGGGCCGCCGTCGCTCTCGGGGCGCAGGTCGATGTACTGCTCGCCGACGGCGGATAGCCCGGCGACGACCGCCCGCGCGTCGGCGGGGATCCGGGGCGCCGACTTCTTGATGCGGAGCTCGGCGACGACGCCGTCGGCGGTGAGGTCGAGGGCGCCGACGCGGCCGACGGACACGCCCCGGTAGGTGACGTCGGAGTGGGTGAACAGGCCGCCGGTGCGGGCGAGATGGACCCGCACGGTGTAGTGGTCGGCGAGTCCTGCGTAGTGGCCGAGGTCGGCGTAGCGGACGCCGACGAAGGCGAGGACGGTGACGGCGATGACGAGGAAGGCGAGGTTCTTCAGCCGTACGGCACGGGTGATCACCGGCGTTCGCCTCCGTCCTTCGGTGCGCTCGGTGCGTTCGGTTCGCTCGGTTCGTTCGGTTCGTTCGGTTCATTCGGTTCGTTCGGTTCGTTCGGGGTGAGCGCCGGCAGGGGCAGGGGGTCGGTCGGTGTGGGGGTCGGGGTCGGGGTGGGTGTCGGGTCGGTCTTCGGGACGAGGGGCGGGATCACTTCGGTGCCGGGGGCGGCGGCGAGGTGGAGGTAGGTGTTGAGGTAGTCGCCCTTGACGCCCTTCATGACCTCGTCGGTGAAGGGGTAGGTGAGCAGGACCTGGAGCGAGTCGGGGAGGTCGGCGCCCGCGTCGGCGAGGGCCGTGAGGGTGGGGGCGAGGGCCTTGAGGTCGGCGATCATGTCCTTCTTGCTCGCCTCGACGGTGGAGACGGCGACTCCGGAGAGGGTGTCCAGGGCGCGGAGCATGGTGAGGAGGGAACCCCGCTGGTTCTCCAGGGTCTTCAGTCCGGGCGAGAGGTCGGTGAGGATCGTGCCGACGTCCTTCTTGCGGCCGGCGAGGGTGGTGGAGAGCCGGTTGAGGCCGTCGAGGGCGCGGGTGATGTCGCCGCGGTGCGCGTCGAGGGTGGTGACCAGGGTGTCGACCCGCCTGAGCAGGGAGCGGACCTGGGGTTCGCGTCCCCCGAGCGCCGCGTTCAGTTCGCGGGTGATGGTCTTGAGCTGGTTGACGCCCCCGCCGTTGAGCAGGAGGGAGAGGGCGCCGAACACCTCCTCGACCTCGGTGTTGCGGCCGGTGCGGGAGAGCGGGATGACGCTGCCGTCGGCGAGCCGGGCTGCCGTCTCCCGGTGGGCGGCGGCCGGCCGCGTCCCGCCGCGTGGCGCGGCCGTGGCCGGGGCGACCAGCTGGACGTACTTCTCGCCGAGGAGGCTGGACTGTTCGACGCGGGCCCCGGCGTCGGCGGGCAGCCGGACGTCGCCGTTGATCTTCAGGGTGACGCGGGCGGTCCAGGTGCCGGGGTCCAGTTCGATGGCGGTGACGCGGCCGACGGCGACGTCGTTGACCTTGACCGCGGACTGCGGCACCAGGCTGAGGACGTCGGCGATCTCGGCGGTGACCGTGTAGGGGTGGTCGCCGAGGTCGGCGCCGCCGGGCAACGGCAGGTCCTGGATGCCGTCGAAGCGTACGGACGGCGTGGGGAGCGCGCCGAGTGCGAGGGCCAGGCCGAGGCCGACGGCGACCGCGCCGGCGGCTCCGGCTCCGGCGGCCCTGGCCGAGGGCAGGCGGGGGCGTCTCACCGGTCCTCCTCTGCGGGGCTGGTGGGCGTGGCACCGCCGGCGGAGGCTCCGGTGACGGGCAGCGGGAGCAGCGGTCCGCCCATGCTGATCTCGTTGAGGTCGGCGCGGCCGTCGATGGTGCGGGTGGACGGGTCGTAGGCGTTGACGAGGTTGCCGGCGGCGAGCGGGGCGACGTCGAGGGCCTCGGCGAGGGAGGCGCGCTGGTCGACGAGGGTCCGGGTGAGGGGGACGAGCCGGTCGACGTTCTTCTTGAGTTCGCCGCGGTTGTCCTTGATGAAGGTCTTCACCCGGGCGAGGGCCTTGCCGAGTTCCTCCAGGGCGCCGGCGAGGTCGTCCTTGTTCTCGGCGAAGTAGCCGACGACCTCGTCGAGGCGTTCCTGGGCGGTGCGGACCTCGGTGTCCTTCTCCTTGAGCATGGTGGTGAAGGTCTGGAGCCGGCCGAGGCTCGCGAAGAGGTCGTCGCTGCTGCCGTCGAGGGTCTTGGCGGCCTTGCCGAAGCGGTCGATGGAGGTGCCGATGGCGGCGCCGTTGCCCTTGAGGTTCTTCGCCCCGGTGTCGAGGAGTTCGGCGAGGGCTCCGGCGGAGTTGGCGCCGTCGGGGCCGAGCGCCTCGCCGATGTCGGTGATCGAGGCGTACAGCTGGTCGATCTCGATGGGGACGCGGTTGCGGGAGGCGGGGAGTTCGGCGCCGTCGTCGAGGGCGGGGCCGCCGCTGTAGGCGGGGCTCAGCTGGACGTACCGGTCGGCGACGATGCTGGGGGCGACGACGAGGGCGCGGGCGCCGGCGGGGACGCGGACGCCTTCGTCGAGGCGGAGGGCGACGCGGACCCGGGTGCCCTGGGGTTCGACGGACTCGACCTCGCCGACGCGGACGCCGAGGACGCGCAGGTCGGAGCCGGCGTAGATGCCGATCGCCCGGTCGAACCAGGCGGTGACGCGGATGCCGTCGTCGTCGAGGGCGCGGACGGTGACGAGGCCGCAGGCGGCGAGGACCGCGAGGGCGAGCCCGGCGACGAGGGGTTTCCTGGTGCTGCTCATCGTGTGCCGTTCCCCTTCGCCGTGGCCTGCTGCTTGGGCGGCATGCATCCGGTCGTGGGCTGCGAGCCCTCGGGCAGGTAGTTCCGGGGCACCACGCCGCACAGGTAGCTGTCGAACCAGCGGCCGTTGCCGAGGGTGTTGCCGACGAGCCGGTAGTAGGGGCCGACGAGCGCGAGCGTCTTGTCGAGCTGTCCGCTGTTCCTCTCCAGGACGTCGGTGACCCGGCCGAGGGCCTTGAGGGTGGGGCCGAGCTGTTTGTCGTTGTCGCCGACGAGGCCTCCGAGTTCGGTGCCGAGGGCGCGGCTGCCCTTGAGCAGGGCGCGGATGGCGTCGCGGCGCTTCTGGAGTTCGCCGAGGAGGGAGCCGCCGTCCTCCAGGAGCACCTCGAAGCTGGACTTCCTGTCCTTGAGGGTCTGGGTGAAGGTGGCGCCGTTCTTCAGGAGGCGGGCGAGTTCGGTGTCCCGCTTGGAGACGGTCAGCGACAGCCGGGAGAGGCCGTCGGCGGCGCTGCGCACGTGCGGCGGCGAGTCCTTGAAGGTGGCGGAGAGGGTGCGGAAGCTCTCGGCGAGCTTCCCGGTGTCGACGTCGTCGATGGTCCCGCTGAGGTCCTGGAAGGCCTGGGTGACGTCGTACGGGGAGGTGGTGCGGGAGAGCGGGATGCGGGTCCCGGGGTCCTGGCGGGCGGAGCCGAGCGGGTCGAGGGCGAGGTACTTCTCGCCGAGGAGGGTCTTGATCGCGATGGCGGCGGTGGTCCGGTCGCCGACCCAGGTGTCGCCGGCCTCGAAGGTGACCTTGACCTTGGGGCCGTCGAGGGTGACTCCGGTGACCTCGCCGACCTTGACGCCGGCGACGCGGACCTCGTCGCCGGCGTCGAGCCCGGCGGCCTCGGAGAAGTCGGCGCTGTAGGTGGTGTCGCCGCCGGCGAACGGCAGCCGGTCCGCGTGGTAGGCGAGGGCGGCGAGGAGGCCGAGGAGGACGAGCCCGACGACGGCGACCCCGATGGGGTTGCGTTCCTTCACGGGCTTGATCCGGCCGAAGAGGCTCATCCGCGGCACCTCGGTTCGGTGACGGCGATGCCGGTGGGCGGCTTGGAGCCGTCGGAGGTGGTGACGCCGCTCACGCGCGCCTCGCAGAGGTAGAGGTTGAACCAGGAGCCGTAGGAGGAGAGGCGGGCCAGGGCCGTCAGCTTGCCGGGGGTGCGGGCCAGGAACCGCTCGATGCTCGGGGTGTGGTCGCCGAGGGTGGTGGAGAGCCTGCCGAGTTCGCGGATGTCCTTCTTGAGCGGGGCGCGCCCGTCGTGGAGGAGTCCGGCGGTCGTGGTGGTGAGGTCGCCCATGGCCTGGACGGCCTCGCCGAGGGGTTTGCGGTCGGTGTCGAAGCCGGTGACGAGCTTCTGGAGGGTGACGACGAGGTCCTCGAAGCCGGCCTCGCGGTCGTTGAGGGTGGTGAGGACGGTGTTGAGGTGGGTGACGACCTCGCCGACGGCCTTGTCCTTGGCGGCCACCGTGCTGGTGAGGGAGCCGATGTGGCGCAGCAGGCTGTCGACGGTGCCGCTCTCGCCCTGGAGGACCTGGACGAGCGAGCCGGCGAGGTCGTTGACGTCGGCGGGCGAGAGGCCCTCGAAGAGCGGTTTGAAGCCGTTGAAGAGCAGGGTGAGGTCGAGGGCGGGGGTGGTGCGGTCGAGCGGGATGGTGTCGCCGTCGGAGAGGGTGCCGGTGAGGTCGCCGCTGCCGCGGCCGAGGGAGACGTACCGCTGGCCGACCATGTCGAGGTACTTGATGCCGGCGGTGGCGGAGCGGGGCAGCGGGCGGTCCTCGCGGACCTCGAAGGTGACCTGGGCGAGGCGCCGGTCGACGACGCGGACGTCGGTGACCTCGCCGACCTTCACGCCGGCGACGCGCACCGAGTCGCCGGCGACGAGGCCGGTGACGTCGGTGAAGAGCGCCTTGTACGCGTGGGTGGCGGAGCCGACGCCGGTGTCGGCGATGCTGAAGCCGAGGACGGTGGTGGCCACCGCCGTGACCAGGACGAACGCCAGGGACTTGAGGACGGTGCCGGTGAGTCCGCGGCGGCGTGAGTACGCCGCTTCCTTCGCCTTCATCGCAGGGTCACCTCCGTTCCGCGGAAGGCCGGGCCGGCGAGCAGGCTGCTCCACTCCGGCAGGTCGCCGGGGTGCTTGCCGGCGGCGGGGGCGAGGAGTTCGGTGACGAGGTCGTTCTCCTGCGGGGAGTTGGCGGGGCCGAGGTCCTGGTCGGCGGCCGCGGAGGCGCGGGCGGCGGGGGCGACGGGGACGCCGAGGTAGGGCACGGGGTGGCAGCGGGGGCCGCCGCCGGAGCCGTACCGGGGGGTGTCGCGGCCGGGGACGTACGCGCCCCGGGAGGGGACGGCGGTGACGTTCACGTGCAGTCCCGGCCGGCTTGTGCCCTTGCCGAGCGCCTTGTCCATGGCGGGCACGAACCGGGCGAGGGTGCCCAGGGTGCAGGGGAAGGACGAGGAGTACTCGGAGAGCAGCTCCAGGGTGGGCCGGCTCGTCGCGGCGAGCCGGATGACGGTGTCCTTGTTCTTCCGCAGGAAGGCGGTGAGGTCCTGGGCGGTGCGGGTGGTGGCGCCGAGGGTGCCGGAGAGCGCGGCCTCCTGCTCGGCGAGGGTGCCGCTGGTGGTGGTGAAGTCGGTGAGCGCGGTGAGGATGTCCGGGGCGGCGTCCGCGTAGAGGTGGCTGACCTTCACGAGTTCCTTGAGGTCCCGGGTGAGGGCGGGCAGCTGGGGGTTGAACTTCTTCAGGTGGGCGTCGAGCCGGGCGAGGGTGTCGCCGAGCTTCTCGCCGCGGCCTTCGAGGGCCTGGGAGACGGCCGACAGGGTGGCGGAGAGCTTCTGCGGCTGGACGGCGGTGAGCAGGGGCAGCAGGTCGTCGAGGACCTGCTGGAGTTCGATGGCGTTGCCGGAGCGGTCCTCGGGGATGACGTCGCCGGGGCCGAGGGGCTCCGGCGAGGGGTTCGCGGGCGGGACGAGGGCGACGAACCGCTCGCCGAAGAGGGTGGTCGGCAGCATCTGGGCGCGGACGTCGGAGGGGACGTGGCCGAGGGCGCCGGGGCGCATGGCGAGGGTGAGCCGGGCGCCGGTGTCGGTGGCGTCGATGGCGCGGACCTCGCCGACGACGACGCCGCGGAGCTTCACCTCGGCGCCGAGGTGCATCTCGTTGCCGACGCTGCCGGTCTCGACGGTGACCGGGTCGGAGTCGGTGAACCTCTTGTCGTAGACGGCGACCGCCAGCCACGCGAGCAGGGCGGGGACGAGCAGGAAGACGACGCCGGCGGAGCGGCGGCGCAGGGTCTGGCCTCGTGGAGCGTTCATCTCACCCCGCCACCTTCACGGTCGTGGTCGCGCCCCAGAGGGCCAGCGACAGGAAGAAGTCGGTGACGCTGATCAGCACGATGGCGTTGCGCACGGAGCGGCCGACGGCGATGCCGACGCCGGCGGGGCCGCCGGAGGCGCGGAAGCCGTAGTAGCAGTGGGCGAGGATCACCATCACGCTGAAGATCAGCACTTTGAGCATGGAGAGCAGGACGTCGGTCGGGGACAGGAACAGGTTGAAGTAGTGGTCGTACGTGCCCTGGGACTGGCCGTTGAAGAGGACCGTGACGGTGCGGGAGGCCAGGTAGGAGGAGAGCAGGCCGACCGCGTACAGCGGGACGATGGCGACGACGCCCGCGATGATCCGGGTGGTGACCAGGTAGGGCATGGAGCGGACGCCCATGCCTTCGAGGGCGTCGACCTCCTCGTTGATGCGCATGGCGCCGAGCTGGGCGGTGAAGCCGGCGCCGACGGTCGCGGAGAGGGCGAGGCCGGCGACGAGCGGGGCGATCTCGCGGGTGTTGAAGTAGGCGGAGACGAAGCCGGTGAAGGCGGCGGTGCCGATCTGTTCGAGGGCGGCGTGGCCCTGGAGTCCGACGACGGTCCCGGTGAAGAGGGTCATGGCGACCATCACGCCGATGGTGCCGCCGACGACGCCGAGTCCGCCGGAGCCGAAGGCGACCTCGGCGAGCAGCCGCTGCACCTCCTTGAGGTAGCGGCGCAGGGTCCGGGGGACCCAGAGCAGGGCCCTGACGTAGAAGAGGAGCTGGTCGCCTGAGCGGTCGAGCCAGCCGAGCGGGGCGGCCACCGTCAGCCTCCCTTCGGCGGGACGATCTGGAGGTAGATGCCCGTCAGCACCATGTTCACGAAGAACAGCAGCAGGAAGGTGATGACGACGGCCTGGTTGACGGCGTCGCCGACGCCCTTGGGGCCGCCGCGCGGGTTGAGTCCCCGGTAGGCGGCGACGATGCCGGCGATGAAGCCGAAGACCAGCGCCTTGAGTTCGCTGATGTACAGGTCGGGCAGCTGGGCGAGGGCGGAGAAGCTGGCGAGGTACGCGCCGGGGGTGCCGCCCTGGAGGACGATGTTGAAGAAGTAGCCGCCGAGGGTGCCGACGACGGAGACCATGCCGTTGAGGAGGACGGCGACGGCCATGGTGGCGAGGACGCGCGGGACGACGAGCCGCTGGACCGGCGAGACGCCCATGACCTCCATCGCGTCGAGCTCCTCGCGGATCTTCCGGGAGCCGAGGTCGGCGCAGATCGCGGAGCCCGCCGCGCCGGCGATGAGGAGGGCGACGATGAGCGGGCTGGCCTGCTGGATGACGGCGAGGACGGAGGCGCCGCCGGTGAAGGACTGGGCGCCCAGCTGCTGGGTGAGCGAGCCGACCTGAAGGGCGATCACGGCGCCGAACGGGATGGAGACGAGCGCGGCCGGCAGGATCGTGACGCTCGCCACGAACCAGAACTGCTCGATGAACTCCCGGAACTGGAAGGGCCTGCGGAAGACGGCGCGGGTCACCTCGGCGGCGAGGGCGAAGAGGCGGCCGGTCTGCCGCAGCGCCCCGCCGATCACGCGCCGCCCCCGGGGGACGGCGCCGGCACGGCCCGGGCGGCGGCCTGGCGCGCGTAGGTGTCCTCGATGGCGGCGCGGGCGGCGGGCGGCAGGGTGTCCAGCATGCCGAGGACGCGCTCGCGGCGGCGTACGACGGCGGCGCGCGGGGGCAGTCCCGGCGAGGGCTCCAGCTGAGGGACGATGGCGCGGGGCCCGTCGGGGCGGCTCGCGGCGGCGCTGTCGGCCTCGGCGGCGAGGGCGGCGGCGTCCTTCTCCTCGGACATGCCGATGGGGCCCTCGCGGCGGCCGGCGAGGAACTGGGTGACGACCGGTTCGTCGCTGGTGAGGAGGACTTCGCGCGGTCCGAAGGTGACCAGGTTCCGCCGGAAGAACATCCCCATGTTGTCGGGGACGGTGGCGGCGATGTCGAGGTTGTGGGTGACGATGAGCATCGTGGCGTCGATCCGCGCGTTGAGGTCGATCAGGAGCTGGGAGAGGTACGCGGTGCGCACCGGGTCCAGGCCGGAGTCGGGTTCGTCGCAGAGCACGATCTGGGGGTCGAGCACGAGCGCGCGGGCCAGGCCGGCGCGCTTGCGCATGCCGCCGCTGATCTCGCCCGGCAGTTTGCCCTCGGCGCCGAGCAGGCCGACGAGTTCGATCCGTTCCATGACGATGCGCCGGATCTCGGACTCCCGCTTGCGGGTGTGTTCGCGCAGCGGGAAGGCGATGTTGTCGAAGAGCGTCATGGAGCCGAAGAGGGCGCCGTCCTGGAACATGAGGCCGAAGAGCTTGCGGGTCTCGTAGATGTCCCGTTCCCGGCCGCCGACCATGTCGACGCCGTTGATGAGGACCCGGCCCCGCTGGGGTTTGAGCAGTCCGATGAGCGATTTCAGGAAGACCGTCTTCCCGGTTCCGGAAGGGCCGAGCATGACGCTGACCTCTCCGGCCGGCAACGTCAGCGAAACGTCCTGCCAGATGTTCTGCTTGCCGAAGGACATGGTGAGCCCCTCTACGGCTACTTCGATTCCCATCCCACCTCCAGCAGGCGTGCGTGACGCGTGCGCCGCGGGCGCACGGTAGGCCGTTCCGGATCACCCGGACAATAGCTGTGGCGCAAACTCATTGATCCGCTTCCGCGTTTGTCACCGCGAAGACAAACAAGCCGGTCTTTCTTGTCTCCTGGGCGACAGATGGGGGCGCCGACCTGCGACTGGGCGTCGGCTCCCGGGAACGCTACGGCCGAGTAACCTCACGGGGCAATACCGGATCCGGAGTTTTCGCGGAACAGGCACCCGCGGCGGCCGTTTTATCAGCCGGGAGACAATTCGGGGCGCCGCTTTGTCACCGGCCGGAGGAATGCGCGGGTCGACCGCACGAAAAGCCCTTCCGACCTCGCATGATCGATCAGAATTGTCGACATTACGCACCCCGGAACCAAGCGTATTCCCGCCATCGCTCACCCTCTTGACAGGCAATACAACAAGTTCAAAGAATCATGGTTCACGCCATTGTTCGGCTAAGTTTCCCGCAAGTAACGTCTCGTTTCGCGGCAGGGAAAGCGTCGGGCCGCCGGCCTCTCCGCCCCCACCGCAGCACCCCCACGAAGCACCCTCTGCCGGTCAATCCCCAAGGAGAACCCCAGAGTCATGAAGAAGTCGATCAGAAACATCGCCGTGGTCGCGGGAGCCGCGTCGGCCGCGTTCGCCCTCGCCGTCAGCCCCGCCACCGCGGTGCCCTCGACGGTCTGGACCGTCAGCCCCAACCCGGCCAGCATCACCGCCGTCAACAGCGGGAACATCGTCCTCAGCGTCAACGGCATCGCCATGACGTGTACGAAGTCGAACGGCGCGGGCACGGGCGCGAGCACCACCGGCAACCCGGCCACCGTCGGCCAGATCACCTCCATCGCCTTCGGCGCCACCGGCGCGCCCTGCACCAGCGTCCTCGGCCCGGTGACCACGGTCCCGACCACCCCCTGGACGATCGTCGCGCAGGACTACACCGCCTCGACCGGCGTCACCAAGGGCTACATCGGCAACGTCAACGCCAAGGTGACCGTGGGCGCCTGCGTCTTCCGCGTCACGGGCAAGGCCTCCGGCACGTACACCAACTCGACGGGCGCCCTCGCCGTCAACAGCGTCGCCGGCGACCTCACCGTCGTCGAGTCGACCGGCTGCGGCTCGGCCGTCCCGGTCGGCGCGAAGCCGACCTTCAAGGGCACGTACCTCTTCAAGGCGGGTACGGCGATCCCGACGATCGTCGGCTCCAACCCGTAAGGCACCGGGACTCCGCGTCCGTCCGGCCGGCCCCCCGGCCGGGCGGACGCGGGCCTGTCCGCGCCCCGCCCCCGAGGAGACCCGCATGAAGAAGCCGCCCGGAAGACTCGCCGCGGTCGCGACGGCCGCGGTCGCGTGCGTCCTCGCCGTGCCGCCGGCCACGGCGGCGCCGTCGACGCTCTGGACGGTGACCCCGTCCGGCGACTTCACCGCGGTGAGCGGGAACGTCGTCCTCGGCGTCAACGGCCTCGCCCTGGCGTGCAGCCGGTCCACCGCCTCCGGCCGGGTGCAGGACGCCACCGGCAACCCGGCGCCCGTCGCCGTCATCGACACCCTGGCCTTCGGCGCCCCCGGCGCGCCCTGCACCACCCCCCTGGGCCCCATGGCCGTCACCCCGGTCACCCCGCTGCCCGTCCTGGCCCAGGACCACGGCGCCGGCGTCACCCGGGGGTACGTCGGCGGCGTCGACCTCAAGGTGACCGTGGGGGCCTGCGTCTTCCGCGTCACCGGCAAGGCGTCGAGCACGTACACCAACGCGACGAGCGGCTTCGCCGTCGGCAGCCTCGCCGGCGAACTCACCGTCGTCTCGGCGGCCGGCTGCGGCATGTTCGTCCCCGTCGGCTCCCGGCCGACCCTCACGGGGACCTACCTGGTCACCATGACCGGCACCACCACCGGCCCGGCGATCGTCGGCACCAACCCCTGAGCCCCCTCCGAGCGGAGCACCAGATGCCAGGCCCCCGGACCACCCCACGATCCTCCCGCGCGCGGGTGCGCGGTGCGACGATCGCCGCGTTCGTGGCGCTCGCCCCGCTGCTCCCCGCGGCGGCCGTCGCCGTCGGCACGGTGGAGGTCGACGCCGCGCTGCCGTACGTCTGCGTCCTGCCCTCGGGGCCGCAGCAGGCCACGGTGCGGATCACGGCGGCCTTCCCCGAACGGGCCTCCGCGGGCGAGGAGATCCGGCCCGCCGACGTCACCACGACCGTCGAACTCCCGGCCGCGGCCGTCGCCGACCTGACGACTCCGCGGGCCGCCGCCGTACGGGCCGAGACGCGTCTCGCGGTCGGCGTGGCGCAGCACGAGCAGCGCACGGAGGCCACCTGGAGCGGCACGGCCCCGCCCGTCGCCGTGCCCGCCGAGGGGCCCCTCGTCCTCGCCGCGACCGGCGACGTGCCGTCCCTGACCACGGACGCCGAGGGGGAGCTGGTCCTCACCGCCGGGGCGCTCGCCGTGGACCTCGCACCGAGCGCGGACGACGGCGCGGCCACCACTCCCCCGTCCCTGTCCGCGGCCTGCGCCCCGGCCCCGGAGGCGGAGGGCCGCACGGTGCTCGCCCGGGTCCCGGTCGGCGCCGGCGCCTCCGGCGGTACGCCGTCGGTCCCGGCGCCCTCGGCCTCGGCGCCCGCCTCGCCGTCCCCGTCCCTGCCCACGGACCGTCCGGCCCCGCCGCCGGGCGCGCCGAGCGCGCCGGGAGCCACGCGCGGGACGCCGGGCGTGCCGAAGACGCCCGAGGCGGAGGGCCGGGGGCTCGCGACGGCCGAGGAGGAGACGCCGGGGACCCCGGCGCCCCGGCCGGACGCGCCGCCGTGCATCACCGAGAAGCCGACACCGATGTCGCTGTCGGCGTACATCACCGGCTACTCCAATGTGCGGAAGCTGAACGGCGCCAACGTCGTCCCGGTGTCCTGCACCCTGATCGAGCAGGGCGAGCCCCAGATCGAGTTCCGTGACGACGGGATCCATCTGATCACCAAGTCCGTGGCCAGGTTCTCCTACGAAGGGCGGGCCCAGACCCCGCCCTTCCGGGCGACCTTCCTGACCTTCGGCTTCACCCCGACCACGGCGACCCTGGTCCTGGAGCAGACCGGGCCCATGACCGTCGACTCGGACGTCCTCCTGGTCTTCCCCGACAACCTCTCCACGACGTACGTCAGGGCCCCGCTGGTCCTGCGCGTCCTCGACGCCCAGGTCAACGGCACCCCCCTGGACGTCGGCCCCGACTGCCGCACCGAGAAGCCGCTGACCTCGCCGGAACCCGACCCCGTCACGTACCCCGGAGACCACCTCGTCCTCCTGGGCAAGGGTCAGCTCATCAACGGAACCGACGCCGAGGGCTACGTCCTCACCGGCGGCGGCCCCCTCACCGGCACCGTCACCATCCCGCCCTTCAAGGACTGCGGCGCGGGCGGCGAGGACCTCGACCGGCTGCTGACCGCCGCCATCTCGGGGCCGGACAACTACGTCAAGCAGATCCAGGGCCAGACCTGCCCCGTGGGCGTCGAGGTACCGCCTCCGGGCCAGTGCACCGAGGACCGCCAGCCCGCCGTCGTCCCCAAGCCCGAGCGCTGAACCCGGGCACCGCCGCCCCCGACCGAAAGGCCCCGCCATGCCCCTCGTCCCCGCCCGCGCCAAGCTCGCCACCGTCGCCGCGCTCACCGCGCTCGGCGCCTTCGCCTCCATGGGCACGGCGACGGCCGCCGCCCCGGTGCTCAACGGCGGCTGGGCGCCGTCCACCCGGTGTCCCGTCGACGCCACCGCCATGGTCGCCACGGACGGTCTCGACACCTCGCCGCAGTGCGTCGTGTCGTACTCCCTCAGCGGCTCCATCAAGCTCGGCAACACCACGGTGCCCACCGGGAGGACCAACCTCCAGATCGGCGTCGTGCAGAACGCCGACGGCACCAACTCG
Source organism: Streptomyces sp. NPDC047974 (assembly GCF_040653375.1). NCBI lineage: Bacteria > Bacillati > Actinomycetota > Actinomycetes > Kitasatosporales > Streptomycetaceae > Streptomyces > Streptomyces sp. NPDC047974. Next base: position 114,110 of record NZ_JBEZNU010000023.1, on the reverse strand, counting down.
GTGGTCGCGCCCGCCGGAGGCGCCCTCATCGCCGACTCCGCCACCGTCCCCGGCGGTCTGATGGGGCTGATGTGCCCGAGCGACATCCCGTTCGTCACGGACATCTGCCGGAAGCTGACGGACGCCGACCTCAACCGGATCACCGCCACCATGGAATCGGTCGGCACGCCCTCCGAGTTCGACCAGATCGCGGGCGTCCTCACCGACCAGCCGATCGTGACCATCCCGGTCCGCATCCGACTGCAGAACCCGTTCCTCGGCGACAACTGCTACATCGGGTCCAAGAGCAACCCGATCCTGCTCCGCCCGAAGAACCTCACGGCGCCCGGGTTCGGCGTCACGCGCTTCGACGGCGACGGCACCGCGAACGAGGAGGGCGAGATGAGCCGCCTCGACCTCCTGGGCGCCACCCAGTACGACGACGGCTTCGCCGTCCCGGGCGCGAGCGGCTGCGGTCTCGGCTGGTTCGGGATCATCGACGCGGCGGTCAACCTGAAGACGGGGCTGCCCGCCGGTGCCGGGAAGAACAAGCTCTTGCTCAACGACACCCAGACCTATCTGACGGGTCTGTTCGCCCCCGGGGTCCTCGCCCCCGACGCCGGCAAGGTCTTCTCGCGCAACTGGCACTCGGCCGTCAACTAACGGCCACTCAGGAGTCAGAACCGGCCGACTCGGCCGCGTACGCCCTCATCGCGTACATGACTCTTGCTCAAGTTGTGTACAGCACACAGTAGTTGTCCTAGCTTTCAGCGAATCCACATCGGTACGTACCTGATGGCTCCTGCGGCGCCCGCCAACCCCGGCCGGGCGCCGCAGCGCCGCTCCCCCACCGGTCACGTAGCAGAGCAAGGGATCGGTCCATGCCCTCCACCGCACAGTCACCGGAGCTCGGTGAGCCGCTCGATCCGCTGCCGCGAGAGTTCGCCGCCCTGATGCGACCGGAGATCCCGGGGCTCGTCAAGGAGATCGGCTTCGAGATCGAACGTGCCTACCCCGTGTACACCCATCTCTTCAACGGCCCCCACTGCGACGCCATCCGCCAGGGCGTCGAGCAGGCCCTGGCCGCCTTCGTGGACCGGGTCGACACCCCCGGGACGAGCTCCACCCTCCGCGACGAGCTGCTCCGCCAGTTCGGCCGGGTGGAGGCGTACGAGGGGAGGGCCCTGGACTCCTTACTGGGCGCCTACCGGCTCGGCGCCCGCGTGGCTCTGCGGCGCGCCAAGAGCATCGGGCGCACCTACAACCTCTCCCCCACCCTGATCCTCGCCTTCGCGGACGCCCTCTTCGCGTACGTGGACGAGCTGGAGTCCCTCTCCCGCGAGGGGTACGTCTCCGTCCGGACCCGCGCGGTCTCCGACGTGGCGGCGCTGCGCCGGAAGCTGCTCCACCTCGTCGTCGCCGGGCCGCCGCTGCCCCGGGCCGCCGTCGCCGAGCTGTGCCGGGAGGCGTCCTGGCAGCTCCCCGCCGAGTGCACCCTGGTCGTCCTGCGGCCGCCGGCCACCCGGGTGGTGCCCGACCGGCTCGACCGGGACGTCCTCGCCGACCTGAGCCTGCCGCACCCCCATCTGCTGGTGCCGGGTCCGCTGACCGCCGAGCGCCGGGAGATGCTCGACGCGGCCCTGGCCGGCACCCCGGCGGTCCTCGGGCTCACCATGCCGCCGGCGCAGGCCGCCCACTCGCTGCGCTGGGCGCGGCGGGTCCTCCAGCTCGTCGTCGACGGCGTCGTCGCGGACGCGCCCGTGGTGGCGTGCGAGGACCATCTGACCACCCTGTGGCTGCTCTCCGACCCGGCGCTGACGGCGCAGCTGGCCCAACGCGAACTGGCCCCGCTGGACGGCCTGTCGGGCACCCGCCGCGAGCGGCTGATCGAGACGCTGCGGGTGCACGTCTCCACCCGGGCCCCGGCCGAGCAGGTCGGCGAGCTGCTCGGCGTGCACGCCCAGACGGTCCGCTACCGGCTGCGGAACCTCGACAACCACTTCGGCGACCGGCTCCTGGACCCCGAGCGCCGCTTCGCCCTGGAGGCGGCGCTGCGCTCGCTCCACCTCCACGGCCGCGGGCCGGCGGACTGACGCGGGTCACACCTCCCGGGGGACGAGCCGGCAGCGGGCCGGTCCGGCGGCCTGGAGGGTGATCGCGGGGGCGACCGGCACCTCGGTGTCCACGGCCTCGAAGCCATGGCGCCGGAGGATCGTCGCGAGCGCGATCACCGACTCCAGCATCGAGAAGTGCTGGCCGATGCAGGCCCGGGGGCCGCCCCCGAAGGGGAACCAGGCGTAGCGGGGGCGGGCGGCCTCCGCCTCGGGGGTGAAGCGGTCCGGGTCGAAGCGCTCGGCGTCCTCCCAGTAGGCGGGGTGCCGGTGGGTGACCCAGGGGGCGACGACGACGTCGGCGCCGGCCGGGATGGCGACGCCGCCGATCGTGGTGGCGGCGACGGCCCGGCGGCCGATGACGGGCGCGGCGGGGAAGAGCCGCATGGCCTCCTTCAGGACCCGGGTGACGTACGGCAGGCGGTCGAGGTCGGCCGCGCCGGGGGCGCGGTCGCCGAGGACCCGGTCGACCTCCTCGTGGGCGCGCCGCTGGGCCTCGGGGTGGCGGGCGAGGAGGTGGAGGGCGAAGCCGATGGAGGTGGCGGTCGTCTCGTGGCCGGCGAGCAGGAAGACGAGGACCTGCTCGCGGAGTTCGGTGGCGTCGAAGGCGCCGTCCTCGGCGGACTCGGCGCGGACGAGCAGGGACAGCAGGTCGTCGCCGTCCTCGTCGGCCCGGCCGCCGGCCTTGCGCTCGGCGATGATCCGGTCGCACTCCTCGTAGAGCGCCTGGTGGAGGGCGGCGGCGCGCCGGTTGCCGGGGGTGGGCCAGTCGCGGGGGACCTTGACCGGGGCGTAGCCGCGGCTGAGCACGTAGGAGCCGACGCCGGGGAAGCAGCGCTCGACGACCTCGACGGCGGAGTCGACGTCGGTGCCGAAGAGGATGCGGGCGACGGCCCGCAGGGCGAGCCGGGTCGACTCGTGGAGGACGTCGACGGTGGTGGCGCCGGTCTTCTCCCACTCGGCGGTGAGGGTGGCGACCTCGGTGGCGATGGCGTCGGCGTAGCCGTCCACGCGGCGCTTGGTGAAGAGCGGCTGGACGAGCCGGCGCTGGCGCAGGTAGTCCTCGTCCTGGCTGGTGAGCAGGCCGTTGCCGAAGGACTCGCGGATCTCCTGGTAGAAGGCGTTGTCCTTGCGGAAGTTGGCGGACTCGGCGGCGAGGACCTGCTGGGCGCCCTCGGCGGAGAAGACGGCGTAGACGTTCGCCCGGGCGCCGGGCGGGCCGGCGGTGATGCGGACGACGTCGCCGTGTTCGCGCCGGGCGCGCAGGAAGGTGCCGAGCGAGTCGTTCCTGAGGTCGAACATCGAGCCGAGGACGGGCAGTCCGGTGAGGACGGGTGCTTCGGTGCGGGCTTCGGTGGCCATGTGGCTTCCCCCTTGGTCGCGGCGCCGTGGGGATTGTCCCGCACGAAGTGACCGATGGGTAGCTTCTGTTGTCGGTGGTGTCTGGGAGGCTCGGCGGCATGGACGACAACGACAGGGGCGAGCGCCCCGCACCGACCCTCCAGCTGACGATCGACTGCGCGGATCCGGCCCGCCTCGTGCCCTTCTGGGCGGAGGCGCTGCGGTACGTGCCGGAGCCGCCGCCGGAGGGGTACGCGAGCTGGCGGGCGTACTGGGCGGCGTCCGGGGTGCCGGAGGAGGAGCTGGGCGACGGGGCGGGGGACCTGCCGGAGTCCCTGGTCGACCCGGCGGGGGTCGGGCCGCGGGTCTGGTTCCAGCAGGTCCCGGAGCCGAAGACGGGGAAGAACCGCGTCCACCTGGACCTGAAGGTCGGCGGTGGACGCGGGGTGCCCCTCGGGGTGCGCCGGGCGCGGGTCGACGGGGAGGTGGCCCGGCTGACCGCGCTCGGCGCGACCGTGCTGCGCAGGATGGACGAGCCGCACGGCATGGACTACTACGCCGTGGTGCTCCAGGACCCGGAGGGCAACGAGTTCTGCGTGGTGTGACCGGCCGGTCAGTCGGTGTCGCGCGGGTCGAAGGAGTCGGTGTCGACGGTCAGCGGCTCGGGGAAGGCCCCGGCGACGTCGTCCCAGCGGGTGAACTTGAAGTTCGTCCCCTCGCGGTCGCCGTCCGCCGGGGTGGCCTCGCCGTCGTGGGTGACGAGCAGGCCCTTGGGGAAGGCGGTGCCGAGCGGCACGTTCACCACGGTGGCGCCGTCGGAGTGCTGCACGCCGTCGGTGGCGGGCCCGTCGGTGACGGCGAAGGAGCCGAGGTAGGCGTTGGCGCCCTCGCGCGCGTAGACGGCGAAGGTGTCGTCGCCCTGGCTGGAGGCGAGGACGTAGCCGGTGCCGTCGTCGCCGTGGTAGACGGTGACGCCCTCGGCGTCGGCGCTCAGGTGCTCGCCGCCGAAGCCGGGGTCGTTCGCGGTGTCGAGGACGCACTCCTCCTCGGCCTCGTCGTACGTCCACGGGGTGCCGTACTCACGGACGCGGTCGAGGAGTTCGGGGCGCTCGAACTCCTCGTCGTCGATCTCGACGCGCCAGAGGCCGACGGCCTCCTGCGCGGCGTAGAGGACGTGCTCCTCCTGGTCGACGGCCATGCCCTCGACCTGCGGCAGCTCGCCGGGGTCGGCGCAGGGCCGCCAGGCGGTGCCGTTCGGCAGGGTGAAGGAGCGGGGCAGGTCGAGGGTGTCCTCGGTGCGGTAGCCGACCCGGCCGCCGCGGTCCTCCAGTTCGAGCAGGCGCAGCCGGCTGCGCTCGCGCTGCGAGACGACGACGTAGGCGTCGTCTCCGTCGCGGTAGGCGGAGAGGCCGTAGGCGGTGGTCTGGTCGTCGACCTCGGCCTCGCTCGCGGCGAAGACGGGGGTGACGTCGGCGGCGGTGACGTCCCTGAGCGGGGCGCGGCCGGCGGCGAGGGCGGCCGGGTCGATGGCGTAGGCGCGGATCCGGTCGCGGCCCCGGTCGCTGACGACGGCCAGGTCGGTCGGGCGTCCGTTCAGCTCGAAGCCGTGGACGAGGTCGACGTTGTTGAACCGCCCGGGGGCGGCGTCCTCGCCGGGGGCGGGCGGCGCGGCGATGTGCTGGACGCGGCGGCCGTCGAGCCCGTACACGTCGAGGCCGCCCTCCTTGAGGGTGCCGATGACGAGGCTGCGGCCGGGCCGCGTCGGGTCGACCCAGACGGCGGGGTCGTCCGCGTCGGAATGGCCGCCGACCTCGTCGTCGTACACGACGGGCGTCTCGACGCGGGCGGTGACGGTGACGGGCTGGGGGGTGGCGGGGACCGCGGCCACGACGCTGAATGCGGCGGCCAGGGCGGTCAGAGCGGAGGCGCTCACGGTACTCCTCGGTAGCGGTCTCGGACGGGCCGAGACGCTACGGAGGCGGGATGGAGCGGCCCTTGCGGACCCGTGAATTCCGAGCGGCCGTACAGAAGATGGGGCTAGCCTCCCGTCCATGGGGACGGACATCGACGGTGTGATCGAAGTGCGCGGGGCCGACGGGCGGTGGACGGCGGGCGACTGGCTGCCCGACTGCGCGCTGGTGCGGGACAAGGACGCGCGGGAGTGCCTGTTCGGGTACGGCGGGGCGCTCCAGGTGGACCGGCCGCTGTTCGACGCGCGGGGCGTGCCGGACGGCGCGTCGGAGGACGTCCTCGACGACGAGATCAACCACAGCCACTCGTACGCCACCTGGGCCGAGGTGAAGGCCGTCGACTGGGACGCGCCGCTGAACGACCGCGCCGACGGCAACCACCTCGCGGTGTGGGTGCCGGGGCCGGACGGGGAGCTCGTCCTCGACCACGTGCGGTGGGCTCCGATCGAGGTCCTCGACGCCTCGGAGGAGATCTTCGGCGAGGACCTGTGGCCGTGGGAGTGGCCGCCCGGCGGCGAGGTCCCCTGGGAGGGGGCGGTCTACCGTCCGGTCCTGTACACGCCCCGGATGTTCGCCCCGCCGGACGGCGACCGCTGGGGCCCGGTCTGGGCGATCATGCGCGACCTGGCGGCCGTCCACGGTGACGAGAACGTCCGCCTGGTCGTCTGGTTCGGCTGAGCGCCCGGCTACTTGGCGAGGGCCCGGCTGATGACCATGCGCTGGATCTCGCTGGTCCCCTCGAAGATGGTGTAGATCGCCGCGTCGCGGTGCATGCGCTCCACCGGGTACTCACGGGTGTAGCCGTTGCCACCGAGGATCTGGATCGCCTGGGCGGTGACGCTCTTGGCGACCTCGCTGGCGTACAGCTTGGACATGGAGCCCTCGGCGTGGGTGAAAGGCTTGCCGGCGGTGGCCATCCAGGAGGCGCGCCAGACGAGCAGGCGGGCCGCGTCGATCTGCGTGGCCATGTCGGCGAGCTGGAAGGCGACGCCCTGGTTCTCGATGATCGGGCGGCCGAACTGCACGCGGGTCCTCGCGTAGTCGAGGGCGACCTCGTAGGCGGCGCGGGCGGTGCCGACGGCCATGGCGCCGACCGCCGGGCGGGAGGCCTCGAAGGTGGCCATGGCGGCGTTCTTGACGCGCTCGCCGGCGCCCGACCCGGCCTTCTCGCGGGCGCGGGCGAGGCGCTCGTCGAGCTTCTCCTTGCCGCCGAGCAGGCAGGAGCCGGGGACGCGCACGTCCTCCAGGACGACCTCGGCGGTGTGCGAGGCGCGGATGCCGTGCTTCTGGAACTTCTGGCCCTGGGAGAGGCCGGGGGTGTTCGGCGGCACGATGAAGGAGGCGTGGCCCTTGGAGCCGAGCTCCGGGTCGACGACGGCGACGACGACGTGGACGTTGGCGATGCCGCCGTTGGTCGCCCAGGTCTTGGTGCCGTTCAGCACCCACTCGTCCTTGGCCTCGTCGTAGACGGCCCGGGTGCGCATGGCGGCGACGTCGGAGCCGGCGTCGGGCTCGGAGGAGCAGAAGGCGGCGACCTTGACGTCGTTCGCGTCGCCGTACATCTGCGGCACCCAGGTGCCGATCTGCTCCTCGGTGCCGTTGGCGAGGACGCCGACGGCGGCAAGGCCGGTGCCGACGATGGAGAGGGCGATGCCGGCGTCGCCCCAGAAGAGCTCCTCCATGGTCATCGGGACGCCGAGGCCGGTCGGGTCGAAGAACTGCTGGGCGTAGAAGTCGAGGGAGTAGATTCCGAGCTTGGCCGCCTCCTGGATGATCGGCCAGGGGGTCTCCTCACGCTCGTCCCACTCGGCGGCGGCCGGCCGCATGACGTCCGCGGCGAAGCCGTGGAGCCAGTCACGGACTTCCTTCTGGTCGTCGTTGAGCTCGAACGTGAACTCGGCCATGTTCCCTCCCAGCAGTACGTTACTTGCGGTAACACCCAGTCTGTTACCGACGGGTACAGCTGTCAACCTGCGGGTCCTCCCGGGCGAAGGGGGCTCGGGCGGTTCGGCACAGCATGCCGGTCGGGTGTTACGTTGCGACAGCCTCAGGTCATCGCACGGGCGGGGAGACACGCTTATGGACATCGCACACCGGACCACCGACCAGCAGAAGAGCGCCGAGCAGCGGCGGCGCGAACTGCTGGAGGCGGCGGACCGGGTCGTGCTCCGTGACGGCCCCAAGGCATCCATGAACGCGATCGCGGCCGAGGCGGGCATCACCAAGCCGATCCTCTACCGCCACTTCGGCGACAAGGGCGGCCTCTACCGCGCCCTCGCCACCCGTCACACCGACGCCCTCCTCGCCTCGCTGCGGGCCGCGCTCGACGCCCCCTCCGACCGGCGCCGCCGGGTCGAGTCCACCCTCGACACCTACCTCGCCTCCATCGAGGCGATGCCGCAGGTCTACCGCTTCCTCATGCACCCCGCCGAGGAGTCCCACCAGGCCGAGCAGGGCTTCGACGTCGGCCGCCACTCGGCGCCGCTGCTGCGCCGGATGGGCGAGGAGCTCGGCCAGGTCATCGCCGAGCGCGTCGACCTCGGCCCGGCCGCCGAGGCGCAGGCCCGGATCTGGGGCCACGGCATCGTCGGCATGATGCACGCCGCCGGCGACTGGTGGCTCGGCGAACGCCCCTGCTCCCGCGCCGAACTCGTCCAGGCCCTCGCGGACCTCCTCTGGGGCCGCCTCGCCGACGCCGACGACCGCGCGGACGGCCCGGGCTTCTGACCGCACCCGCCCGGCCCGAAGGGGCACCCGGGCGGTACGGCCCCGGGCTACGCCTCCAGCGCGGACGCGCCCTCGCCCCAGGGCTGCTTGCGGATCGCGCGGAGCAGGCGTGATCTGCGCCACCCCGTGACGTGCTCCGCGTAGACGTGGCCGTCCAGGTGGTCCATCTCGTGGAGGAGGCAGCGGGCGAAGAACCCCGTGCCCTCGATCCGGACCGGGGTGCCGTCGGTGCGGACGCCCTCGACCACCGCGCGGTCGAAGCGGGCCACCGGCGCCTCCAGACCCGGCAGCGAGAGGCAGCCCTCGGGGCCGCGGTACACGTCGCCGTCCGCCTCGACCAGACGCGGGTTCACCACGTGCCCCAGGTGACGGACCTCCTCGTCGTCCGGGCAGTCGTAGACGAAGACCCGCAGCCCCACGCCCACCTGGTTCGCGGCGAGACCGACGCCGTGCGCCGCGTACATGGTGGCGAACATGGACTCCACCAGCCGGTCGAGTTCGGGGCCGAACTCGGTGACGGGGGCGCAGGGCCCGTGCAGCACGGGATCGCCGAGCAAGGTCATCGTCCGGACGATGCCGGAGCTGCCGGGGATGGGGCGGTTTCGCATGGCCGTAAGCGTACGGTCCGCCGTGACCTCCTCATTTCATACGGTCGGCAGGGGTGCCGTGGTTCGGGCTCCTGGCCGGTTCTCGATAGGCTGAGCCCCGACCGACGCAAGGAGGATCAAGGACGATGTCAGGACACCCCGGTAATCCAGAGCCGCTGTCGCCGCGTGCCAAGCTGGCCGTGACCGCGGGCAAGGCGGCCGCCGCGGTGTCGCGGGCGGCCGGACGCGGCAGCGGATCGGTGATCGGCGGCCGGGTGGCGCTCAAGCTCGACCCCGACCTGCTGGGGCGGCTCGCGCAGCACCTGGACGTCGTCCTCGTGTCCGCCACCAACGGCAAGACCACCACGACCCGGCTGATCGCCGAGGCGCTCCGGGCCGCAGGCCCGGTGGTCTCCAACGCCCTCGGCGCCAACATGCCCGCGGGCATCACCTCCGCCCTCGCCGGCGGCGGTGACGCCAGGTACGGCGTGATCGAGGTCGACGAGAAGTACCTCGCCGGCGTCGCCCGCGACACCACCCCCAAGGCGATCGCGCTGCTCAACCTCTCCCGCGACCAGCTCGACCGCGCCGCCGAGACGCGGATGCTCGCCGAGAAGTGGCGCGAGGGCCTCAACGGCTCCAAGGCCGTCGTCATCGCCAACGCCGACGACCCGCTGATCGTGTGGGCCGCCTCCTCCTCCCCCAACGTGGTGTGGGTCGCGGTCGGCCAGGAGTGGAAGGACGACGCCTGGTCGTGCCCCTCCTGCGGCGGTGTGCTGCAGCGCCCCGGCGACGACTGGTTCTGCGGCGAGTGCGGCTTCCGCCGTCCCGCCCCGAGCTGGGCGCTCAGCGGCGACCACGTGCTCGACCCGCACGGCTCGGCCTGGCCGATCCGGCTGCAGCTGCCCGGCCGCGCCAACAAGGCGAACGCCGCCACCTCGGCCGCCGTCGCCGCCGTCTTCGGCGTGCCGCCGCAGGTCGCCCTGGAGCGCATGTACCAGGTCCAGGCCGTCGCCGGCCGCTACGACGTGGTCACCTTCCAGGACCGTCAGCTGCGGCTGCTGCTCGCCAAGAACCCGGCCGGCTGGCTGGAGACCTTCTCGCTGATCGACCGGCCGCCGACGCCGGTGATCCTCTCGGTCAACGCGCGCGGCGCCGACGGCACCGACACCTCCTGGCTGTGGGACGTGGACTACGGGCGGCTCGCCGGCCACCCGATCATGGTCATCGGCGACCGCCGGCTCGACCTGGCGGTCCGTCTGGAGGTCGCGGGTGTCGACTTCCGCGTCTGCGAGACGCTCGACGAGGCCGTCGCCATGGCCCCGCCCGGGCAGATCGAGCTGATCGCGAACTACACCGCCTTCCAGGACGTCCGCCGCCGTGTGGGCAACTGACCCCGCCCCGACTCGCAGAAGGACTCGCAACATGAGTGACAGCAGCCTGCGTGTGGTCTGGGTCTACCCGGACCTGCTCAGCACCTACGGCGACCAGGGCAACGTCCTCGTCGTCGAGCGCCGCGCCCGCCAGCGCGGCCTGGCCGTCGAGCGCGTCGACGTCCGCAGCGACCAGCCCATCCCCACCTCCGGCGACATCTACCTGATCGGTGGCGGCGAGGACCGGCCGCAGCGGCTCGCGGCCGAGCGGCTGCGGCGGGACGGGGGCCTCCCCCGGGCGGCCTCCAACGGCGCGATCATCTTCTCGGTCTGCGCCGGCTACCAGATCCTGGGCCACGAGTTCATCAACGACCTCGGGGAGCGCGAGCCGGGCCTCGGCCTGCTCGACGTGACCACGGTCCGCGGCGAGGGCGCCCGCTGCGTCGGCGACGTGCTCGCCGACATCGACCCGCAGCTGGGCCTCCCCCAGCTGACCGGCTTCGAGAACCACCAGGGCGTCACCCACCTCGGCCCGACGGCCCGCCCGTTCGCGCGGACCATCCTCGGCCGGGGCAACGGCACCGGCGACGGCACCGAGGGCGCGTACAACGACACCGTCTTCGGCACCTACATGCACGGTCCCGTGATGGCCCGCAACCCGCAGATCGCGGACCTGCTCCTGAAGCTGGCCCTCGACGTGAACGCGCTGCCGCCCACCGACGACCGCTGGTACGAGGCGCTGCGCGCCGAGCGCATCGCCTCCGCCTCGCAGCCCGCCTGACGAGCCGTCGGCAGCCCTCCGGAAGCGCACTTCTGAGCGGGCTAGCGCACATTGGATTCGTAAGTAAATACGGTGTCCAATCTGCGGACATCCGGTTCGGCCCCGCCACCCGGCAACGATAGGGTGGCGGGGATCCAGCCGGACGACGTGGTCCGGGAGTCGGCCCACGTTGCAAAGGTTTTTGGGCTATGCGCATTGGTGTGCTCACCTCCGGCGGAGACTGCCCCGGTCTGAATGCCGTCATCCGGTCCGTCGTGCACCGGGCCGTGGTCGACCACGGGGACGAGGTCATCGGCTTCCACGACGGGTGGAAGGGCCTCCTGGAGTGCGACTACCGGAAGCTCGACCTCGACGCGGTGGGCGGCATCCTCGCCCGCGGCGGCACCATCCTCGGCTCCTCCCGGGTCCAGCCCGCGCACCTCGTCGACGGCGTCGAGCGGGCCAGGGGCCACGTCGCCGACCTCGGTCTCGACGCGATCATCCCGATCGGCGGCGAGGGCACCCTCAAGGCCGCGAACCTCCTCTCCGAGGCGGGCCTCCCCATCGTCGGCGTCCCGAAGACGATCGACAACGACATCGCCTCGACCGACGTCACCTTCGGCTTCGACACCGCCGTCACCGTGGCCACCGAGGCCCTCGACCGGCTGAAGACCACCGCCGAGTCCCACCAGCGCGTCCTCGTCGTCGAGGTCATGGGCCGTCACACCGGCTGGATAGCCCTGCACTCGGGCATGGCCGCAGGCGCCCACGCGGTCGTCGTCCCCGAGCGCCCCTTCGACATCGACGAGCTGACCTCCCGGGTCGGCGCCCGCTTCGCGGACGGCAAGCGCTTCGCGATCGTCGTCGTCGCCGAGGGCGCCAAGCCGAGCGAGGGCTCCTCCATGGACTTCAAGACCGCCGGCACCGACATCTACGGCCACGAGCGGTTCACCGGCGTCGCCAACCAGCTCTCCGTGGAGCTGGAGCGCCGGCTCGGCAAGGAGGCCCGCCCGGTCATCCTCGGCCACGTCCAGCGCGGCGGCACGCCCACCGCGTACGACCGCGTCCTCGCCACCCGCTTCGGCTGGCACGCCGTCGAGGCGGCGCACCGCGGCGAGTTCGGCATGCTGACCTCGCTGCGCGGCACCGACATCGTCATGGTGCCGCTCGCCCAGGCCGTGGAGACCCTGAAGACGGTCCCCGCGGACCGCTACGCCGAGGCCGAGTGCGTGCTCTGAGCGCCCTCGCGCCCTCCGTGCGCACCCCGTGCGTCTGACACCCGCCCCCGGTCGCGAGCGCGACCGGGGGCGGTTCTAGTCTGGTGCGGACAACAAGCGCGAAACGGGCTCGGCGCGCAATGGGCTCCAGGAGTAAGCGATGGATCACAGCGGGCACGGCATGACCACGGATCTGCCGCCGTTCACGCTGGGGCGGGGCCTGGAGTTCTCTCCCGACCTGTTCTTCCTCGTCGGGTGCCTCGTGGCGCTCGGCCTGTACGGGTGGGGGGTCGCCCGGCTGCGCGGGCGCGGGGACGCCTGGCCGGTCTCCCGGACCGTGCTCTTCACCGTCGGCGTGCTGACCGTCGCCCTGGTGATGTGCACCAAGCTGAACGACTACGGCATGGTCATGTTCAGCGTGCACATGGTGCAGCACATGGTGATCTCCATGGTCTCGCCCATCCTGCTGCTGCTCGGCGCGCCGGTGACGCTGGCGCTGCGGGCGCTGCCGGTGGCCGGGCGCGGCTCGCTCGGCCCGCGCGAGGTGCTCCTCAAACTGCTGCACAGCCGGTACATGAAGATCATCACGCACCCGGTCTTCACCATCGGCATCTTCATCGCCAGCCTCTACGGGCTCTACTTCACCCCGCTCTTCGACACCCTGATGGCGTCGAAGCCCGGGCACATCGCGATGATGGTCCACTTCCTCGCGGTGGGCGTGGTCTTCTTCTGGCCGATCATGGGCGTGGACCCGGGCCCGCACCGGCCCGGCTATGTGATGCGGATGCTGGAGCTCTTCGCGGGCATGCCGTTCCACGCCTTCTTCGGCATCGCGATGATGATGGCGTCCCAGCCGATGGTGAAGGCGTACGAGAACCCGCCGGCCTCGCTCGGCATCGACGCGCTCACCGACCAGCACGCGGCGGGCGGCATCGCCTGGGCGTTCAGCGAGATCCCCTCGGTGCTGGTGCTGATCGCGCTCGTCTACCAGTGGTACCACTCCGAGCAGCGCCAGGCGGTCCGCAAGGACCGGCAGGCGGACCGGGACGGCGACAAGGAGCTGGCGGAGTACAACGCCTACCTGGCCTCCCTGCAGGCGCGCGGCCGCTGAACCGCCCCTCCCGGATCCCGCGCGGGAGTAGCGCCCGCCCCCCGCGGGGAGTCACCATGGCAGGGAGGCTTCCCTGGCCCCGGTCGGGAGGAGGGCGGGCAGATGTCCGGTTCCACGAAGGCGATGACGGTCGTCACCTGTGCCGTGCTGGTTCTGATCAGCGCGTACACGGTGGCGCTCGGGAGCAGCGGCTGGCTCTGGTTCGGCTGGATCGTGCTGATGGTGGCGACGATCGGGATGGCGGCGGCGGACAGCGCCGACTCGGTCGCGGGGCCGCGCCGGCCGCGCGCGGGCGGGGCGGGCCCGGCACCGCGCTGACGGCCCGGTCCGCTCTCACATGTGCCGGTTCGCGTAGTACTGCTCGACGAGCCGGATGAAGGTGATGTCGTCCTCGTTCTGGCCGGCCTCGAAGTCGGGCGACTCGCGGACGTGCTTCTTGGTGCAGTTCACGTGCACGGTCTCGTTCTCCCGGTCCACGCGGTCGACGAGACCGGCGGGCAGGACGACCTTGTGGCCGAGGATCCACGGCCCGGTGTCCACGACCAGGTAGGACCGGTCGACGTCCTCGGTGTGCCGGTCGACCTTGCCGATGCCGCCGTCGGTGGCCTCCACCGCCTAGCCGATCAGGGTGTCGCCCGGCACGTGGCCGGAGGATTCCGCGTAGCCCCACATGCCGGTGCTCATGACGTGCCTCCTCGCCGGGGGGATTGCCTCGTGTGGCGCGACTACCCCCGTCCGGCGCGTTCATCCGCCGGTCAGCGCGGGGCGAGGACGATCCAGACCTGTCCGGGCGCGAAGGCGAGGGGCCGGCCGTCCGGGGTGGTGAAGGAGGTGCCGGCGGCCGGGTCGGGGCGGGACCAGCGGGCCTCGTGGGCCCGTCCGTCGCGCAGCACGGTCGCCGTGCCGGAGCCGGTGGTCTCGGTGTACGGGGAGACGGCGCCGTTGACGTCGTGGAAGGCGGAGGGGCGGATGGTGACGCGCTGGACGACGACGGTGGCGGGGGCGAGCGGGCCGTCGTCGGTGGTGGCGGCGGCGCGGCCGTCCATGGCGACGCGCCAGCCGCGGTCGGCGGCGGACCAGGTGAAGGCGTAGCGGGCGGCCGGGAAGCGGACGGTCTCGGTGGTGGTGGCGGTGCCGCCGGCGGGCGCGGCGCCGAAGCGGAAGCCGACGGGCCGGACGTCGGAGGCGTCCGGTGCGGCGGCCAGGGCGCGCTCGGGGCGCAGGTAGAGGTTGTGCGGGGCGGGCCGGTCCGGGGAGCGGCGGAAGGCCGCGGGGGCGGAGGACTGGTGGACGAGGTCGAGCGGGGCGGCCTCCAGGAGCGGGTTCAGGGCGCGCTGGGCGCCGGAGTAGGCGAGCGCGGGGTTGCCGAAGGGGCGCAGCAGGGCGATGTCGGACTCGCGGGCGCTGCGCACGGGGCCGATGCCGTCGGGGAGGCGGGAGGAGTAGACGGCGAGCAGCCGGGTGACTCCGCCCTCGACCTGCTCGACGTAGACGAGGTCGGCGGCGCCGAGGCCGGTGTGGGGGCGGGCCGCGGGCACGTTGTCGATCTTCACGGCGAGGACCGGGCCGGTGCGGGCGGGCAGCCCGGTGAGCGGGGAGACGCCGCTCGGGGCGGTGGGCCGTGTCGGGGCCGGGTCCTGCGGGCCTGATTCCGAGCAGCCGTACAGTGCGGCCGCCGCCACCGCGCAGAGCAGGGCGGTGAGCAGTCGGCGGGGTCCCCGGGGTGCGGGCGCGCCTGGCATTTTCGGCCTCCCGGGCGAGTCGGGCCACTCCGACCAGTGGACCACGGGCGGGCGGGGGGCTACAACGGGCGGGACGGACGACGAACGGGGGTTTCCGGTGTTCTACCGGCTGCTGAAGCACGTACTGCTCGGGCCGCTGCTCAAGCTGCTGTTCCGGCCGAGGGTGGAGGGGATCGAGCACGTCCCCGAGGAGGGCGCGGCGATCGTCGCGGGCAATCACCTCTCCTTCTCCGACCACTTCCTGATGCCGGTGGTGCTCGACCGGCGGATCACCTTCCTGGCGAAGCAGGAGTACTTCACCGGGCCGGGGCTGAGGGGGCGGCTGACGGCGGCGTTCTTCCGGGCCGCGGGGCAGATCCCGGTGGACCGCTCGGGCAAGGAGGCGGGGCAGGCGGCGATCCGCGAGGGGCTCGGGGTGCTGGCGAAGGACGAACTCCTCGGGATCTACCCGGAGGGCACCCGCTCGCACGACGGGCGGCTGTACAAGGGCAAGGTGGGGGTGGCGGTGATGGCGCTGACGGCCGGGGTGCCGGTGGTGCCGTGCGCGATGGTCGGCACCTTCGAGATCCAGCCGCCCGGGCGGGTGGTGCCGCGGATCCGGCGGGTGACGATCCGCTTCGGGAAGCCGCTGGACTTCTCGCGCTTCGCGGGCTCGACGGACGAGCGGGCGGTGGTCCGGGCCGTCACGGACGAGATCATGTACGCGATCATGCGGCTGT
The DNA here is from genome assembly GCF_040653375.1 of Streptomyces sp. NPDC047974. NCBI lineage: Bacteria > Bacillati > Actinomycetota > Actinomycetes > Kitasatosporales > Streptomycetaceae > Streptomyces > Streptomyces sp. NPDC047974. The sequence goes on along the minus strand of NZ_JBEZNU010000023.1, from coordinate 98,473 downwards.
CGGGGCAGGAGTACGTGGACGAGTACGCGGCCGTGGTGAAGGCCGCCGGGTCCTGAGCACGGCGGAGGGGCCGTCGCCGGGTGGCGACGGCCCCTCCTACGTCAGACGAGGGCTACGGCCGCGGGGCGGCGTGCGGGGCGCAGGTCTGGTCCGTGGCGTCGAGCTTCCCGCTCAGCAGGTAGGCGTCGACCTTGGTGTTGAGGCACGGGTTGACGAGGCTGGTGATGCCGTGCGAACCGGCGTCCTTCTCGGTGATCAGGCGCGAGCCCTTGAAGCGCTTGTGGAGCTCGACGGCGCCCTCGTACGGGGTGGCGGCGTCACGCTCGGCCTGGGCGATGAGCACCGGCGGCAGGCCCTTGCCGGTCTTCACCTGCACGGGCTTCTGGCTCGGGACCTTCCAGGTGGCGCAGGGGAGGTTCATCCAGGCGTTGGCCCAGGTCATGAACGGGTACTGCGCGTGGAGGCGGGAGTTGTCCCGGTCCCACTTCTTCCAGCTGGTCGGCCAGGGGGCGTCGGCGCACTCGACCGCGGTGTAGACGGCGTTGCCGTTCTCCGAGGCGATGTTGCCGGCGGTGTCGGTGAGGTCCGCGGCGGCGTTGTCGATGAGCGGCTGCGGGTCACCGGCGGCGTACGCGCTCCACGCCTGGGCGACGGGGGCCCACATGGAGTCGTAGTACGGGGCGCTCTGGAAGAAGCCGATGAGCTCGGCCGGGCCGACCTTGCCGCCGAGCGGCTCCTTCTTGGCGGCGGCGCGCAGGGTGTCCCACTGCTGCCGGACCTCCGCCAGGGTGGAGCCGAGGTGGTAGGTGGCGTCGTTCTGGGCGACCCAGGTCATCCAGTCGGTGAGCCGGCCCTCGAAGGCGATGTCCTGGCCGAGGTTGGCCTCGTACCAGATCGAGCGGGTCGAGGGGTTCACGACGCTGTCCAGGACCATGCGGCGGACGTGCGTCGGGAAGAGGGTGCCGTAGACGGCGCCGAGGTAGGTGCCGTAGGAGACGCCGACGAAGTTGAGCTTCCGCTCGCCGAGGGCGGCGCGGATGACGTCGAGGTCGCGGGCGGTGTTCGGCGTCGTCATGTACGGGAGCATGTCGCCGCTCTTCTCGAAGCAGCCCTCGGCGTACTCGGCGGCGAGCTTGCGCTGCGCGCGCTTGTCGGCCTCGCTGTCGGGGACCGGGTCGAGCTTGGGTCCCTTGACGAACTCGGTCGGGTCGACGCAGGAGATGGGGGCGGACTTGCCGACGCCGCGCGGGTCGAAGCCGACGAAGTCGTAGGCCTTGGCGACGTTCGTCCAGACCTTGTGGTTCGTGGTGACGCGGCGCGGGAAGCGCAGGCCGGAGCCGCCGGGGCCGCCGGGGTTGTAGAGCAGCGCGCCCTGGCGCTCGGCGGGGGTGCCGGTGGCGCCGATCCGGTCGACGGCGATCTTGATCGTCTTGCCGTCGGGACGGGCGTAGTCGACGGGGACGGTGACCCAGCCGCACTGGATCGGCTTCTCCAGGCCCCAGTCCTCGGGGCAGTCCTGCCAGTCGATGCCGGCGCGGGCGGCCCGGTCCGCGGCGAGCGCGACTCCGTAGGCCTCGGCGTCGCGGCCGTGGCGCTCGCCGCTGTCGGCACTGGCCGCCGGAGCCGCGAGCGCGCCCGCGACGAGCGTGGCGGCGATGAGCGTGCCGGCGGAGCCGAGCACTGCCGTACGTCGTCTCAAAGGTCCTCCCCCTGTAGGTGGTCGTCTGTTCGAGTGATCCTTTCGTCAACGAGGGCGCCACGTCAGTCCGAACACAGGTTTCTTTGCCGAACCCATAACCGGATCGGGGTGTCCGCTGAGCGGTACACCCCGATCCGTCTCATTCGGGGGCGAGTTCGGCCAGGGCGGCGTCGAGGATCCGGCGCAGGGCGAGCGCGTCGGGGGCCACGGCCGTGACGAGCGCCGCCGGACCGGCGAGCGGGGTCAGCACCGCGTGCGCGCCGAGCGGACGCGCCGCCGGCGGCTCCTTCCCGTAGTCCGGTTCGACGACCAGGAGCTGGCCGGTGGCGCGGTGACCGGCGAGGACGGCGCCGCCGTCCCAGCCGCCGGGCGCGCCGGGGCCGTACGCCAGCTCCTGGTCGAGCAGCGGCCGGCCGGCGCGGCGGACGGTGAGCCGGGAGAGCAGGGTGCCGGGCGGCTCGCCGTGCCGGCCGAGGACCTGCTCCTCGCGCAGCACCAGGCGGGCGGTGGGGGCGAGCTCGACGGTGGTGCGCACCCGCAGGTGGGAGCCGTGGGCGCTGACGAGCTGTTCGGGCAGCCAGCGCAGGGTGGCGTCCGCGCCGACCCGGAGCCGGATCCCGTACTCCGCCGGCGCGGGGTCCCGGCCCGGCAGGGCGAGCGTGGCGGCGGCCGAGTCGACCCGCAGCCGCGCCCCGTCCCGTACCTCGGTCTCGAGGGCGAGCCGGTCGCCGCCGAGCGGGGCGCTCATCGCGCCGACCACCGTCACCCGCGACCAGCCGGGGGCGGCGCGGGTGCGGCGCACGGCGAGCGGCCCGTCGCTCTCCAGGACCGGCAGGGAGCCGTCGGCCCCGGCGGCGATCCGGGCGGTGGCGCGCAGGCTCATGCGGTGGGCGCCGGGGCGGCCGTCCAGGCGGCGAGCCGCTCGCGCAGCCACGCGGCGACCGGGCCGACGCCCTCCTCGGACCGCAGCGAGGTGAAGACGACGGGGAGTGCGCCGCGCTGCTCGGCCGCGTCGCGGGCCATCCGGCCGAGGTCGGAGCCGACGTACGGGGCGAGGTCGGTCTTGTTGACGACGAGGAGGTCGGCGGTGGTGACGCCGGGGCCGCCCTTGCGGGGGATGTCGTCGCCGCCGGCGACGTCGATGACGAAGACCTGCGCGTCGACGAGGCCCCGGGAGAAGGTGGCGGTGAGGTTGTCGCCGCCGGACTCGACGAGGATCAGGTCGAGCGGGCCGACCGTGTCCTCCAGCTCCTCGACCGCCTCCAGGTTGGCGGAGATGTCGTCGCGGATGGCGGTGTGCGGGCAGGCGCCGGTCTCGACGGCCTGGATGCGTTCGGGCGGCAGCACGGCCTCGCGGAGCAGGAACTCGGCGTCCTCCCGGGTGTAGATGTCGTTGGTGACGACGGCGAGCGAGAGCGTGTCGCGCAGGGCGCGGCAGAGCGCGGCGACGGTGGCGGTCTTCCCGGAGCCGACCGGGCCGCCGAGGCCGACGCGCAGGGCGCGCCGGGTGCCGTCGGGCCGGTGGGCGTCGGCGGAGACGGCGCCGTGGTGGGTGTGTCCGTGGTCGAGGTGCATGGGGGTACTCCCGTGTTACGAGGCGAAGAGGCGGACGGGCCAGGCCGCGTGCTGTTCGGCGGTGATGTCGAGGAGGGGCGCGGAGGCGGCGGGCAGCGCGTCGACGCCCTCGCGGGCGGCGGCGGTCGCCCGGGCGGCGACCTCGTCCATCTCCGGGGCGAGCCGGGCGAGGACGGCGGTCGCCTGGTAGGGGTCGAGGCCCAGGAGCCGTACGGTCGCGGTGGCCGGCCCGCCGACCGCTTCGTACGCGGCGCAGTGCGCGGCGTCCTCGGGGCCGAGCCCGGCGGCCCGCGCGGTCGCGCCGAGGACGACGGGCTGGTGCGCGCCGCGCGGGAACGCGGCGGCGAGGGCGTCGAGTCCGGGTCCCGGCCAGGTGGCCCGGGCGGCCCGCATCAGCTGCCGCCCGAGCCGGCGGGCGGCGGCGCGCAGCGCGGGCGAGGGGGTGCGGGCGTCCGCGGCGGCGTCGAGCTCGTACGGGTCGAGGCCGAGGGCCGCGCCGGCGGCGAGGCCGGCCGCGGTGAGTCCCGCGGTGTGCAGCCGCCCGCGGCAGAAGGCCTCCAGGCTCGCGGCGTCGCGGACGCGGCCGGCCTTGACGGCGGCCTCGGCGCCGCCGGAGTGGGCGTGCCCGCCGGCGGGGAACCGTCCGTCGGCGAGCACGAGGAGGGCGGAGCGCGTCATCAGAAGAGGAAGTAGCGCTGGGCCATGGGCAGTTCCGCGGCGGGGGCGGGTTCGACCGCTTCGCCGTCGATGGTGACGGTGAAGGTGTCGGCGTCGACCTCGACGCGGGGCACGGCGTCGTTCTCCCGCATGTCCGCCTTGGTGACGCGGCGGGTGGAGCGGATCGGGGTGAACTCCTTGGCCAGGCCCAGCTTCCGCGGCAGGTCGTCCTCGATCGCGGCCTCGGCGGTGAAGTTGACCGATCCGGCGGCGGCCGCCCGGCCGAGCGCGCCGAACATCGGCCTGGGCAGCACCGGTTGGGGCGTGGGGATGGAGGCGTTGGCGTCGCCCATCTGCGCGTACGCGATCTGGCCGCCCTTGAGGACGACGAGCGGCTTCACGCCGAAGAAGGCGGGCTCCCACAGGACGAGGTCGGCGAGCTTGCCCGGTTCCACGGAGCCGACGAGGTGGTCCATGCCCTGGGCGACGGCCGGGTTGATCGTGTACTTGGCGACGTAGCGGCGCGCCCGGTGGTTGTCGGCGCGGCCGTCGCCGGGGAGCGCGCCGCGCCGCCGCTTCATGACGTGGGCGGTCTGCCAGGTCCGCAGGATCACCTCGCCGACCCGGCCCATGGCCTGCGAGTCGGAGGAGATGATCGAGATCGCGCCGAGATCGTGGAGGACGTCCTCGGCGGCGATGGTGGAGGGCCGGATCCGGGACTCGGCGAAGGCGAGGTCCTCGGGGACGGCGGGGTTGAGGTGGTGGCAGACCATCAGCATGTCGAGGTGTTCCTCGATGGTGTTGACGGTGTGCGGCCGGGTCGGGTTGGTCGAGCTGGGCAGCACGTGGGGCTCGGAGACCACGGTGATGATGTCCGGCGCGTGCCCGCCGCCCGCGCCCTCGGTGTGGTACGCGTGGATGGTCCGGCCCGCGATGGCGGCGAGGGTGTCGCCGACGAATCCGGCCTCGTTGAGGGTGTCGGTGTGGATGGCCAGCTGGACGCCGGTCTCCTCGCAGACGCCGAGGCAGGCGTCGATGACGGCGGGGGTGGCCCCCCAGTCCTCGTGGATCTTGAAGCCGAGGGCGCCGCCGCGCAGCTGGGAGTGCATCGCCTCGCGGGACATGGTGTTGCCCTTGCCGAGGAGGCCGATGTTGACGGGGAAGGTGTCGAGGGCCTCGAACATCCGGGCCGTGTGCCAGGGGCCGGGCGTGACCGTGGTGGCCTTGGTGCCCTCGGCGGGGCCGGTGCCGCCGCCGACGAGGGTGGTGATGCCGGTGGCGAGGGCCTGCTCGACCACGGTCGGGGAGATGAAGTGGATGTGGGTGTCGACGCCGCCGGCGGTGACGATCCGGCCGTTGCCGACGATCACCTCGGTCTCGGGGCCGATGACGAGGCCGGGGTGGACGCCGTCCATGGTGTCGGGGTTGCCGGCCTTGCCGAGGGCGGTGATCCGGCCGTCGCGGATGCCGATGTCGGCCTTGACGATCCCCCAGTGGTCCAGGACGACCGCACCGGTGATCACCGTGTCGGGGGCGCCCTCGGCGCGGGTGGTGCGGGCCTGGCCCATGGACTCGCGGATGACCTTGCCACCGCCGAAGACGGCCTCCTCGCCGGCCCGGCCGGGTCCGCCGCAGCGGTCCTCCTCGATCTCGACGAGGAGGTCCGTGTCGGCGAGCCGGATGCGGTCGCCGGTGGTGGGGCCGAACAGGTCGGCGTAGACGGCACGGTGGAGGTCAGGCACGGGCGTCTCCGTTCGGGACCGCGGCGGCGAGGGGGCCGGTCGCGGTCGTCGCGTCCAGCGGGCCGGCGGTCTCGCCGCGCAGGCCGGGGACGATCCGGTGACCGGCGATCGGCACGAGCTCGACCTCGACGGGGATGCCGGGCTCGAAGCGGACGGCGGTGCCGGCGGCGATGTGCAGGCGCAGGCCGCGCGCGGCCGCGCGGTCGAAGTCGAGACCGGGGTTGACCTCGGCGAAGTGGTAGTGGGAGCCGACCTGGACGGGCCGGTCGGCGGCGTTGAGGACGGTGAGGCGGGTGACGGGGCGGCCCTCGTTGAGGGGCACGGGCCCGTCCGCGTACAGGATCTCTCCGGGGATCATCGGCGCGGCCCCCGTCAGACGATCGGGTCGTGGACGGTGACGAGCTTGGTGCCGTCGGGGAAGGTGGCCTCCACCTGGACGTCGTGGATCATCTCGGGGATGCCGTCCATGACGTCCTCGCGGGAGAGCACCTTGCGCCCGGAGGCCATGAGCTCGGCGACGGTGCGACCGTCCCTGGCGCCTTCCAGGATGTGCGCCGTGATGAGGGCGACGGCCTCGGGGTGGTTGAGCCGCACCCCGCGCGCACGGCGCCTCTCCGCCACGTCGGCGGCCACGTGAATGAGCAGGCGCTCCTGCTCGTGCGGGCTCAGCTGCACTCTTCCACCTCACAGTCGTCCACCGGGCCGCACCCGGACAGCTGCGGACCCTACCGACCGTCAACACGCTGTTGAACGGCGGAGATGCGGTGGACGGCCGGACATTGCACGTTAGGGCGGAAGTTTTTCCGGCGCGTTAACTCCGGCTTTGCGATTCCATGATCGTCGGACCGGTCGGCCGGCGGCGGACCGACGGACCGGTGGCGTCGGAACGGTGCCGCGTCAGCCGGTGCCGGGGGCGCGGTGGTGGGCGGCGATGCCGAAGCGGCGCTGTTCACCGGTGGCGGAACCGAGACCGCCGGAGAGCCCGGTCCCGGAGACGGAACGGATCACCGGCTCCTCGACGGCGTCCCGCGCCTCGGCCTCCAGTTTTTCGAGTCGCTCCAGGTCGGCGGCGGAGACCAGGGCGACGAGCGGCTTCCCGTGCCGGGTCACGACCACGCGCTCGTCGCCGTACACGACGCGGTTGATGAGGTCGGCGAGCTCCGCCCGCGCTTGCGTCACCGGGATCTCGTAGGTCATGCTCCTCAGCTTACGGCCTGTACGTCCTGTACATTTTTTACAGAAGGAGGCACCCCTGATGGACGCACGTCACGTACTGCCGGAGTTCTCGGAGCGGACCTCGTACGGCACCCGGACCCTCGATCCCTACGCGAAGCTCCTGGAGAACCGGATCGTCCTCCTCGGCACGACCGTCGACGACGTCGCCGCGAGCGACGTGATCGCCCAGCTCCTCCACCTGGACCACGCGGATCCGGGGCGGGACATCGCGCTCTACCTCAACTCCCCCGGCGGCTCGATCACCGCGACGACCGCGATCCACGACACCATGCGCAGCCTGGCGAGCGACGTGGAGACCACCTGCCTCGGCCAGGCCGGCTCCACGGCGGCGGTCCTGCTCGCCGCGGGCGCGCCCGGCAAGCGCATGATGCTGCCCGGCGCCCGGGTCACCCTGCGCCAGCCGATCCTCGACGAGCCGCTCGCCGGCCGGCTCTCCGACCTGGACCTCCAGGCGCGCGAACTGCTGCGGCTACGCGACGTGATGACCGGACTCCTCTCCGCGTACACCGGCCGGGAGGCGGCCGAGGTCGCCGCCGACACCGAGCGCCTGACCGTCCTCGACGCGCCGGCGGCGCTCGCGTACGGCCTGGTCGACTCGATCGTCGGCACGCGTCGGGCCGACTCCGGCACGCCGACGGCACGGTGAGACCGCGATGGTGCCGGAGCTTCCGCCGCTGCCCGCCCTGACGCGCGCCGAGGGGCAGTTGATCGACGCCTACCTCGAAGTCGTCGACCTTCTGGGGAAGATCAATCCATCCAGGGGATCGCATACCTATGGGGCCCTGCGGGCCGCGCAGGCCCTGGTCGGGCGGGCGGAGGCGCTGCGCGAGGCCCTGACGCTCATGCATATGCGGGGCGAGAGCGAGGTCCACTCCGAGACATTGGCCTGCGCGCTGCGGGTGTTGGACGGCGAGCGGCGGGCCGCCCGCGTCACCGTGCCCGGCACGCGGGCCAGTTGACATTCCGACGTGTCGTGTCGAGCCCCGGACGGCCGACACGGGACGCAGGATCCATCCCCCGTCCGGCGTAGTCGCGCGACCGACAGATGAAGTGTGCGAGTTGCGCAACAGGTGTACGCATTTGGCGGAATCAGGCATTCCGATGCTGGTACGGGGCTCGTCGGCCAAACCTACGACGATCACGAAACCCTCTTGTCCACCCGTATGGATCAGTCGTGAGGAGCCTCACATAACGTCGTTTCCGCTCGGTTTTCGACCGAACCGTGGGTCAAGATCCTCGACGACGACAAGCCCCCGCCATCCAGGCGGGGCGGTCCGGGCGGACGCCGAGTCCTGCCGCCGTCCCGGACGTCTGGTCGACAGGATTGGACCGGCAGGAGTGGAGGACCCGAGCAGTACGGGTCGATCGCGCCGTATCCCCGGCGCGGCCGTCCCTTGGGGTGAAGCCGCAGCCGCGGCCGGGCATCTTCGCCTGCCCGAACCCGACAGGTCATCCTTCACAGGCGGCTGACGAAGGGTTGCGCATGACTGCGCAGATGCATGTCCCGTCCCTGCTGTCCCGGGCCGGAGCCGTCTCGGCTCTCACCCTCGCCGCCGTCGGCGGCACGCTCCTCGCACCGGGAGCCGCACCCGAGGCCCAGGCGGCCACCTCCCACGCGACGCAGGCCCTGAACGTGGCGGCGTCCAAGAAGGGCGCGCCCTACCGGTACGGCTCGGCGGGCCCCACCCGCTTCGACTGCTCCGGGCTCACGCTCTACGCCTACAAGAAGGCGGGAAAGACGCTGCCGCGCACCGCGCAGCAGCAGTACAACAAGACCCGGCACATCTCCGCCGCCGGCCGACAGAAGGGGGACCTGGTCTTCTTCCACTCGGGCGGCAGGGTCTACCACGTGGGGATCTACGCCGGCAGCGGCAAGATCTGGCACTCGCCCAAGACCGGCTCCTGGGTGAAGCTCGACCGGATCTGGTCCTCGAAGGTCTACTACGGCCGCGTGCGCTGACCCACCGGGCGCCCGCGGTGGTGTCCCCGGGGTGCGGTGGCGCCGCCGCACCCCTCACCGCGGGCGCTCTTCCCGCGCACGCCTCCGGAAACCGGGACGCCCCTTCCGGGACCCGGCTCCTAGGATGCGGCCATGACACTCGATCAGGAACTCGTCGACGCCGCCGTGGCCCAGCTGGACCGCCGCTGGTCCCCCGAGGAGCCCGGCGGGGCCGCCGCCGTCCGTCTCGACGACGGGCGGATCCTGACGAGCGTCGGTTTCGACAACATCCACGCGAGCGTCACCCTGTGCCAGGAGACCGGCGCCTACTGCCAGGCGTACACCCTGGACCGCGCGGTGACCGCGTCCGTCTGCGTCTTCCGCGACCCGGAGGACGGCCGTTACGTCATCCTGCCGCCGTGCGGCGTCTGCCAGGAGCGCCTCGCGCTCTGGGGGCCCGACGTGGAGGTCGGCGTGCCCGACCCCGAGGACCCCACCCGCTGGATCGCCCGCAGGCTCGAAGAGGTCAACCCCTACTACTGGGCTCCCCACTTCGCCGGCGGCTCATGGCCCTCGACGCGGCAGCACGCCGAGTGAGCGGTCCGGCCCCGGCGAACCGGTTCAGCAGGCCGGAACGGCCGCCGCGGCCCAGGGCAGCGTGATCCACACCGTCTTGCCGCCCTCGGCGGTCGCCGTCACCGAGAGCCGTCCGCCGGCCTCGGCGGCGAGGACCCGGATGATCACCATGCCGCGGCCGTTGTCCTGCTGGACGGCGGCCGGGAGCCGGCGCGGGAAGCGCGGATGGCTGTCGGTGACGCCGATCCGCAGCACCTCCTCGCGGTCGAGGCGGAGCTCGACGGTGAAGGTGGGCGACTGCCCGAAGGTGTGCAGCACCGCGTTGGTCGCCAGCTCCGAGACCATCAGCCGGATCGAGTCCGCCGTGTCGCCGCCGTCGTCCAGACCCCAGCGGCCGAGCGCCTCCGCCACGAACCTCCGCGCCGTGGCGACCGCGCCGGGCTCGCTGGGCAGAGTGACGGATGCTTCCTGGTGATCTGCCATGGCGACGTCGTCCCTTTCCCGCCGGGGGCGTCGCCCCGGCTCGCGCTCCGCGTCAGCCTGCCACCGATCGGGCACCCGGGTGGGTCGTTCTCCCGAGATATGCCCCGTTCTGTCGCCCGAAGCGGTGAACTCCGGGCCTGTCGACGGCGCGTGGGCGGGATCGGGAGCCCGCTGTGTGCGGGTGGTCAGCGCGCCCCGGCCGGCGCGGTCCGCACGATCGTGGCGACCGCGCGCCCGATCTCCGCGTCCGTGAGGTCCGCGCGGGCCGTCAGCCGCAGCCGCGAGATGCCGTCCGGCACCGACGGGGGCCGGAAACAGCCCACGGACAGGCCCTGTTCGCGGCAGTCGGCCGCCCAGCGCAGGGCCTCCTCGGGCCCCGGCGCGTGCACCGAGACCACGGCCGCGTCCGGACGGGCCGAGACGAACCCGGCCTCGGTGAGCGTCCGGTGGAGCGTGCCGGCGACCGCCCGGGCCCGTGCGGCGAGCCCCGGGTCCGCGGCGATCAGCCGCAGGCTCGCGAGGGCCGCGCCGGTGGCCGCCGGGGCGAGCCCGGTGTCGAAGATGAAGGTGCGCGCCGCGTTGACCAGGTGCTCGATCACCCGGGCCGGGCCGAGGACCGCGCCGCCCTGGCTGCCCAGCGACTTGGAGAGGGTGAGGGTGGCGACCACGTCCTCGTCGCCCGCGAGTCCGGCGCCGTGGAGCGCGCCCCGGCCGCCCGCGCCCAGGACGCCGAAGCCGTGCGCGTCGTCGACCACGAGCCCGGCGCCGTACGCGCGGCAGGCGGCGGCGAGTTCCTCCAGCGGGGCGCGGTCGCCGTCGACGGAGAAGACGGAGTCGCTGACGGCGAGGGCCCGCCGCCCCTCGTGCGCCTCCAGCGTCTTGCGTACGGCCTCGGGGTCGGCGTGCGGGACGATCTCGGCATCGGCGCGGGCGAGCCGGCAGCCGTCCACGATCGAGGCGTGGTTGGCGGCGTCGGAGACGATCAGCGCCCCGGGGCCGCCGAGCGCGGTGAGTGCGGCGAGGTTGGCGGTGTAGCCGGAGGAGAAGACGAGGGCGGCCTCGAAGCCGCAGAAGGCGGCCAGTTCCTCCTCGAGCGTGGTGTGCAGCCGGGTCGTGCCGGTGACGAGCCGCGAGCCGGTCGCGCCGGCGCCCCAGCGGCGGGCGGCCTCGGCGGCCGCGCCGGTCACCTCGGGGTGCCGGGTGAGACCGAGGTAGTCGTTGCTCGCCAGGTCGAGGAGGTCCGACTCGGCCGGGCGCGGACGCAGGGTCCTGACCAGGCCCGCCTCGGCCCGGCGGCGGGCCTCCGCCCCGGTCCAGTCGAAGGCGGCGCGGCGCGCGGGCGGGGTCGGCTGGGCCTGGGGCATGCGGCGTTCCTTCGGTCGGCACCTGGTGCGGTCGCCTCGGGCCGCACCCGTACGGCGCCTGGGGTCGACGCCTTTTGTAGGCAGCGCACAGACCCTAACGGCAGAACGCCGAGGTCGGGATGTGGTCATACACACACCTCGATCACGCCCGTTTGTTCAGATCCTCCTTGGCCAGGGGGTGTGCCGTAGGCAAGGATCAACCCTTATGGACCTGCTGAACACGCTGGTGGAGAAGGGGCTGCGGCGCGAGACGCCGACCCGTGAAGAAGCGCTCGCCGTCCTGGCGACCTCCGACGACGATCTGCTCGATGTGGTGGCGGCCGCCGGGAAGGTGCGCCGTCAGTGGTTCGGGCGGCGGGTGAAGCTGAACTACCTCGTCAACCTGAAGTCCGGGCTGTGCCCGGAGGACTGCTCGTACTGTTCTCAGCGACTCGGTTCCAAGGCCGACATCCTCAAGTACACCTGGCTGAAGCCGGACGAGGCGTCCGAGGCCGCGGCGGCCGGCATCGCCGGCGGCGCCAAGCGCGTCTGCCTGGTGGCGAGCGGCCGCGGTCCGACGGACCGCGACGTCGAGCGGGTCGGCAGGACCATCGAGGCGATCAAGGAGCAGAACGAGGGCGTCGAGGTGTGCGCCTGCCTCGGTCTGCTCTCCGACGGCCAGGCCGAGCGGCTGAAGACGGCCGGCGCGGACGCGTACAACCACAACCTCAACACCTCCGAGGGCACGTACGGCGAGATCACCACCACCCACACCTACGCGGACCGGGTGGACACCGTGCAGAAGGCGCACGCGGCGGGCCTCTCGGCCTGCTCGGGCCTGATCGCGGGCATGGGCGAGACCGACGAGGACCTGGTCGACGTGGTGTTCGCGCTGCGCGAGCTGGACTCGGACTCGGTGCCGGTCAACTTCCTGATCCCCTTCGAGGGCACGCCGCTGGCGAAGGAGTGGAACCTGAGCCCGCAGCGCTGCCTGCGGATCCTCGCCATGGTCCGCTTCGTCTGCCCCGACGTGGAGGTCCGGATCGCGGGCGGCCGTGAGGTGCACCTGCGGTCGATGCAGCCGCTGGCGCTGAACATCGCCAACTCGATCTTCCTCGGCGACTACCTGACCAGCGAGGGCCAGGCCGGCAAGACCGACCTCGACATGATCGCGGACGCCGGCTTCGAGGTGGAGGGCGCGGGCACCACCACGCTCCCCGCCCACCGCGCCGACGCGCTCGCGGCGGCCGGCGGCGGCTGCGGTTCGCACGCCCAGGGCGGCGGCTGCGGTTCCGAGGCGGCGGCCGGCTGCGGCGGCCACGGGGAGGCGGCCGGCGGCTGCGGCCCGTGCGGCGGTCACGCGGCGGCTCCGGCCCTGACTCCGGCCGAGGTGCCGGCCGAGGTGCCGGCCTCGGCGTCGGAGGCCCGGACCGACCTGGTGGCGGTGCGCCGCCGCGGCGCCGGCACGGACCTCGCCCCGAACGCGTAACGGGTGACGATGCGCAACGACGAACTCCTCGCCCTGGACCGGGCGCACGTGTGGCATCCGTACGGCCCCATGCCGGGCCGTGCGGAGCCGCTGGTGGTCGCGTCCGCGTCCGGGGTGCGGCTGCGGCTCGCCGAGCCCGCCGAGGGACACGCCGAACTGATCGACGGCATGTCCTCGTGGTGGTCGGCCGTGCACGGCTACAACCACCCGGTGCTCAACGAGGCGGCGCGCGGGCAGCTCGACCGGATGAGCCACGTCATGTTCGGCGGGCTCACCCACGAGCCCGCGGTACGGCTCGCGGCGCGGCTCGTCGAGATCACGCCGGAGCCGCTGCGGCACGTCTTCCTCAGCGACTCCGGCTCCGTGGCGGTCGAGGTCGCCACCAAGATGTGCCTGCAGTACTGGCGTTCGCTCGGCCGCCCCGCCAAGCGGCGGCTGCTGACCTGGCGCGGCGGCTACCACGGCGACACCTGGCAGCCGATGTCGGTGTGCGATCCCGAGGGCGGGATGCACCAGCTGTGGTCCGGCGTGCTCCAGGAGCAGGTCTTCGTGCCCGAGCCGCCGGCCGTGTACGAGGAGTCGTACGCCGAGCTCCTCCGTGCCGCCGTGGCGCGGCACGCGGACGAGCTGGCCGCGGTGATCGTGGAGCCGGTCGTGCAGGGCGCGGGCGGCATGCGCTTCCACGACCCCGGGTACCTGCGGGTGCTGCGGGAGGCGTGCGACGCGCACGACGTGCTCCTCGTCTTCGACGAGATCGCGACCGGCTTCGGTCGCACGGGCACGCTGTTCGCCGCCGACCAGGCCGGGGTCTCCCCCGATGTGATGTGCCTGGGCAAGGCGCTGACGGGCGGTTACCTCTCGATGGCCGCGACGCTGTGCACGGGCGCGGTGGCCGACGGCATCTCGCAGGGCGAGGTGCCGGTGCTCGCGCACGGGCCGACGTTCATGGGCAACCCGCTGGCCTCGGCGGTCGCCTGCGCCTCCATCGACCTGCTCCTCTCCCAGGACTGGGCGCTGGAGGTCAAGCGGATCGAGGGCGGGCTGCGCGAGGGCCTCGCCGGCGCCGAGTCGATCCCGGGCGTCCGCGACGTGCGGGTGCTCGGCGCGATCGGCGTCGTCCAGCTCGACCACGAGATCGACATGGCGGCGGCGACCCGGGCGGCGGTCCGCGAGGGCGTGTGGCTGCGTCCCTTCCGGGACCTCGTCTACACGATGCCGCCGTACGTGACCGAGGACGCCGACCTGGCCCGGATCTGCGCGGCGGTGCGCGCCGCCGCGGCCGCGGGCTGAGCGGCAGGAGAGGAACAGCATGAGCATCGTCGTCGTCAGCGGCACGGGGACGGAGATCGGCAAGACGGTCGTCACGGCGGCCGTCGCCGCCGCGGCGGTCGCCGCCGGTCGTTCGGTGGCGGTCCTGAAGCCCGCGCAGACCGGGCTGGCGCCCGGGGAGCGGGGCGACGCGGACGAGGTCGTACGGCTCTCGGGCGCGAAGACCGCCGCCGAGCTGGCCCGCTACCCGGAGCCGCTGGCCCCGGGCACGGCCGCCCGGCGCGCGGGGATGGCCCCGGTCGGTCCCGAGCGGGTCGCGGAGGCGGCACGGGCGCTCGACGCCGAGCACGACCTGGTGCTCGTCGAGGGCGCGGGCGGGCTGCTCGTCCACTTCGACGACGACGGCGCCACGCTCGCCGACGTCGCGCGGCTGCTCGGCGCACCGGTCCTCGTGGTGGCACCGGCCGGGCTCGGGACCCTGAACTCGACCGCGCTGACCGCCGAGGCCCTGCGGGCGCGCGGCATCGGGCACCTCGGCGTCGTCGTCGGCAGCTGGCCGGCCGAGCCGGACCTCGCCGCCCGCTGCAACCTCGCCGACCTCCCGGAGGCGGCCGGAGCGCCCCTGCTCGGCGCGGTCCCGGAGGGCTCGGGCGCCCTGTCCCCGGCGGCCTTCCGCGCGGCGGCGGCCGACTGGCTCGCCCCGGCGCTGGGCGGCACCTGGGACGCGGTCGCGTTCGCCCGGGAAGCCGGCGCCTGACGTGAGCGCGCGTCCCCTCGTCCTAGGGTGAGGGGATGCGCGCACACGTACAGGAGCTCGTCTACGACTGCGGCGATCCGGCCGTGCTGGTCCGGTTCTGGGCGGGGCTGCTCGGCGGGGAGCCCGTGGACCGGAGTCCCGACTGGTCGTATGTGGAGCCGCCCGGTTTCGTGCGGGTCGCCTTCCAGCGGGTGCCCGAGGGCAAGACGGTGAAGAACCGGCTGCACCTCGACGTGGAGGTGGAGGATCCGGAGGCGGCGGCCGACGAGGTGGCGCCGCTCGGGGCGGTCCGCGTCGGCGGTCTCGTCACCGACGAGCAGGGCTCCTTCCAGGTCATGCGGGACCCGGAGGGGAACGAGTTCTGCTTCGTCACGGGGTGACGGCCGAAGTGACGCCGGGGTGCCGGCGGGGGTGCCGGCCGGGCGCGTCCACGGTGCGGAATGTGCTGGCTCGGCTCCGTACCCGCGTGATGGGATCGGGCCGTGATCGACATAGAGCTCCGTGCCGCCGTGCCCGCCGACGCCGAGGCCGTCCTCGCCTTCTGGCGGGAGTCCGCCGAGGGCACCTCCATCACCGACGACCTCGCCGGGGTGAAGCGGCTGCTCGACCGTGACCCCCAGGCGCTGATCCTCGCCGTCGACGGCGACCGGATCGCCGGTTCCGTGATCGCCGGCTGGGACGGCTGGCGGGCCTCGCTCTACCGGCTCGCCGTGCTCCCCTCGTACCGCAGGCGCGGGATCTCCAAGGCGCTGCTCGCCGCGGCGGAGGAACGGTTCGCCGCCCTGGGCGGGCGCCGCGCGGACGCGATGGTCCTGGAGGAGAACGAGCGGGCGCACCACGCGTGGGGCGCGGCGGGCTACGGGCGGCAGGACCAGTGGCGCCGCTGGGTCAAGCCCCTCACCGACTGATCGACCAGCCGCTTTGCCGATCCTTTACCATGGGATCTCCCTCGGACGGCAAGAGACCGACCGGGACGACCGAAAGGTGTGAACGTCCGCCCATGGGCGAGCCTCCCAGTAGCCGACATCGACACAGACGCGATCGACACAGCCGAGATCGCGCACTCCGTGCCCCGCTGACTGATCATGGGACGGAGGTGAACCGATGACCGAAGTGCTTCTGCTCCTGGTGGCGCTGCTGCTGTCGCTGGCGTGCGGCGCGTTCGTGGCGGCGGAGTTCTCGCTGACCACCGTCGAACGGGGCGAGCTCGAAGCGGCCGTGGAGCGCGGCGAGCGCGGCGCCGCCGGCGCCCTCAAGGCCGTCAAGTCGCTCACGTTCCAGCTCTCCGGCGCCCAGCTCGGCATCACCGTCACCAACCTGGTCGTCGGCATGCTCTCCGAGCCCTCGATCGCCGCGCTGATCAAGGGCCCCGTCGAGGCGCTCGGCTTCTCCGAGTCCGTGGCCTCCTCGATCGCCCTGGTCATCGGCACGGCCCTGTCCACCGTGGTCCTCATGGTGGTCGGCGAGCTGGTCCCCAAGAACTGGGCGATCTCCTCGCCCCTGGCGGTCGCCAAGGTCGTCGCGACCCCGCAGCGCGTCTTCACCGCCGCGTTCAAGCCGCTGATCAGCCACCTCAACAACACCGCCAACCGGATCCTGCGCCGCCTCGGCATGGAGCCGGCCGAGGAGCTGGCCTCCGCCCGCTCCCCGCAGGAGCTGGTGGCGCTCGCCCGCCACTCGGCGAAGGAGGGCGCCCTGGAGGCGGACACCGCCGAGCTGTTCGTCCGCACCCTGAACCTCGCCGAGCTGACGGCCGAGAACGTCATGACCCCGCGCGTCCAGGTGACCGCCCTGGAGGTCCAGGCCACCGCCGAGGACGTCGCGAACGCCACCCGCGCCACCGGTCTCTCCCGCTTCCCCGTCTACCGGGGCAACCTCGACACCGTCGTGGGCATCGCCCACATCAAGGACGTCCTGGCGATACCGGCGGACGAGCGGCGGCTGCGCCGCGTCGGCGACATCGCGCGCGAGCCGCTGCTCGTGCCCGAGACGCTGACCGTGGACAAGCTGCTCGACCGGCTGTCCGGCAAGCAGACGATGGCCGTCGTCATCGACGAGTACGGCGGCACGGCCGGCGTCGCGACCCTGGAGGACATCGTCGAGGAGGTCGTCGGCGAGGTGCGCGACGAGCACGACCCGCACGAGACCCCCGACCTGGCGCGCGCCGGGACGGACGAGGACGGCCGCCTGCTCTGGTCGGCCGACGGAGCCGCCCGCACCGACCAGCTGGAGCGCATCGGCCTGCGGGTGCCGGACGGGCCGTACGAGACGCTCGCCGGCGTCCTCGCCACCGGCCTGGGCCGCATCCCGGCCGTCGGCGACACGGTGGAGATCGACGGCTGGCGCCTCGACGTGGTCGACGCCTCCGGGCGGCGCGCCGCGCGCGTCCTGATGCACGCGCCGCTCCCCGAGGACCGGGACGAGACGGGGGAGGACCACCGATGACCGCGATCCAGCTTCTGATCGGTCTGCTCACGCTGGTCGTGAACGCCTTCTTCGTCGGCGCCGAGTTCGCCCTGATCTCGGTCCGGCGCAGCCAGATCGAGCCGCTCGCCGAGTCCGGCGACCGCCGCGCCCGCAGCGTCGTCTGGGGCCTGGAGCACGTCTCCGCGCTGCTCGCGGCGGCGCAGCTGGGCATCACGCTGTGCACCCTGGTGCTCGGCATCGTGGCCGAGCCGGCCATCGCGCACCTCCTGGAGCCCCTCTTCGACGCCGTCGGCGTGCCGCACGGCCTGGTCCACCCGATCTCCTTCGTGATCGCGCTGGCCGTGGCCACCTATCTGCACATGCTGCTCGGCGAGATGGTCCCGAAGAACATCGCGCTCGCCGAGCCGGCGAGGACGGCGCTGCTCCTCGGCCCTCCGCTGGTCGCCCTGGCCCGCGCCCTGCGGCCGGTGATCTTCACGATCAACGCCTTCGCCAACACGCTGCTCAAGCTGTTGCGGGTGGAGGTGAAGGACGAGGTGTCGGCGACCTTCTCGGACGACGAGCTGGCCAGGATGGTCACCGACGCGAGCGACGCCGGGCTGCTCGACGACCGTGCGACGGAGCGCCTGCACGACGCCCTGGAGCTGGGCCGCCGCCCGGTCAGGGACGTGGTCATGCCGGTGGAGAAGGTGCGGTACGCGCGCGTGGGCACCACTCCGGAGGAACTGGAGGCGCTCTCCGCCGAGTCCGGCTTCTCCCGCTTCCCGGTCGTGGACTCCGACCGCCGGATCCTGGGCTACCTCCATGTGAAGGACGCCCTGGACATCACCCCGCGCGACCTGCCGTTCCCGGTGTCGGCGCTGCGGCCGATCGCCCGCGTGCGGGCGGCGACGCCGCTGGACGACGTGCTGACGGCCATGCGCCGCAGCCGGACGCACCTGGCCGGCGTGCTCGACGAGGACGGCAAGCTGGCCGGTCTGGTGACGATGGAGGACGTCCTCCGCGAGCTGGTGGGGCGCCCCTTGGCGCCGTGACGCCTGCCCCCCTCGTACGAAGGGCCCCGGGAACTCGGTTCCCGGGGCCCTTCCCGTCGCGCGGCGCGGGCCGGGGCGCGCCGGTCGGGGCGCCGGTCAGAGCGCGCCGGCCGCGAGCCAGTCGTCGAGGAGGCCGCGGTCGCCGGCGAGGGTGAAGCGCGGGTCGTCGGCGCCGTACCGCCGGTGCAGCAGGAGCAGCAGGTCGCCCGTGTCGGCCGTGACCGTCGCGGTCGGCCCGGTGCCGCCGCCGCCCCGGCTCCAGGCGAAGCCGCCGCCGCCCAGCACCAGCGTCCAGACGGCGCCGCTGTCACGGGCGTCCAGGCGCAGCACGGCGCCGTCGCGGTCCAGGTGGGCGAGCGGCTCGGCGATCCAGGGGATGTGGGGCGCGGTGGCGAGGTAGTGGTCGAGGGCCTCGGCGGCCGTGCCGGGGGCGAGCGGCCGGGCGGTGCCGGTGAGCGCGATCTCGGCGTCGGCGAGGTGGACGACGGTCTCGGCGAGGACGTGGCGCGGGTAGTGGCGGACGTACGGCTCCGCTCCCGGTGACCAGACCGGCGCCGCGGGGTCGGCCGCGCGGGCCGCGGCGGCGAAGCCCTCGGCGCGGGCGGCGAACCAGCCGGGGTACGCGGCCGGGTCGGCGGGCGCGTCGAGGGCGAGGTCGCCGGTGCGGACCCGGGTGGCGGGGCGGGCGGTCACCAGGTGCGCGGCCCAGCCGTGGACGGTGCCGAGGTGGCGGGTGAGGTCGCCGAGGGTCCAGCCGGGGCAGGTCGGGACGGGCGTCGCCGGGTCGGCGTCGCGGACGGTGTCCGCGTACCGCCGGGCGTGGTCGGCGACGGCGTCGACGGCGGCGAGGTGGGGGTCCTCGTCGAGCCCGAAGCCCCCGGGGACCAGGAGCAGGTCCTCGCGCCGGGGCCCGGGCGGCTGCCGGAGGGCGGCCTCGCGGAAGAGCCGGTCGAGGGCGTGCCGGTCGGCGGCGCCGAGGCCGCGGAGGACGTACCCGGTGTCCTCCAGCCACCGCACGGCGGTGTCGGGGTCGAGGACGTCCTCGTCGCTGGTCTCGACCGCGGTCACCAGCCCGGCCAGCGCTTCGGCCAGGGCGTTCAGGAGCGCGTCGCTCATCGGGTTTCCCCTCCCGGGTTCTCCGAGGCGGCCACGCATACCGCGCGGTATGATCGGCTCCGCCATGGAGATCAATGCCACGTACAACAGTCTCGTCGCCGTCGGGGACAGCTTCACCGAGGGTATGTCGGACCTGAGGGCCGACGGTTCCTACCGGGGGTGGGCGGACGTCCTCGCGGGCCGGCTCGCGGACCGCGCGCCGGGCTTCCGCTACGCCAACCTCGCCGTGCGCGGCAAGCTCATCGGCCAGATCGTCGAGGAGCAAGTCCCCCTGGCCGCAGGGATGAAGGCCGATGTGGTGACCCTCGTCGGCGGGCTCAACGACACCCTCCGGCCCAAGGTCGACATGGGCCGCGTGAAGGGCCTCCTCACCGAGGCCGTGGAACGCCTCACACCCGCCTGCGGGCAGCTCGTCCTGATGCGCAGCCCCGGCAGGAACGGCCCGGTGCTCGATCGCTTCCGCCCCCGGATGGAGGAGCTCTTCGCGCACATCGACGGGCTGGCCGCCCGGCACGGCGCCCTCGTCGTCGACCTGTACGGGGCGCCGGTCCTGGCCGACCCCCAGCTGTGGGACGTGGACCGGCTCCACCTCACCGCCGAGGGCCACCGACGGGTCGCCGAGGCGGTGTGGCAGACGCTGGGGCTCGCCCCCGGGCACGACTGGCGCGAGCCGCTGCCCCCCGCCGCGCGGCCCGGCTGGGTCACCCGGCGGGTCGAGGACGCCCGGTTCGCGAAGGAGCACCTGGGCCCGTGGATCGGCCGCCGGCTCACCGGGCGCTCGTCCGGCGACGGCCGCCCGCCCAAGCGGCCGGAGCTGCTGCCGTACGGGACGCGGTCCGAGGTCCGACCGGGCGGCGGGGGCCCGGCGGCGTGACCTGGGTCTCGTAGCAAGCTCCAGCCCGGACCACGGCGCTGGCCTGCAGAAATCACCAGTAAACTCTGGACACGTGACTGCTGCGACTGTGAAGCCCCGTATCCCCAACGTCCTGGCCGGCCGCTACGCCTCCGCGGAGCTCGCCGTCCTCTGGTCCCCCGAGCAGAAGGTGAAGCTGGAGCGCCAGCTGTGGCTCGCCGTGCTGCGTGCCCAGAAGGACCTCGGGATCGAGGTTCCGGACTCGGCGATCGCCGACTACGAGCGCGTCCTCGACCAGGTCGACCTCGGCTCCATCGCCGAGCGCGAGAAGGTCACCCGGCACGACGTGAAGGCCCGCATCGAGGAGTTCAACGCCCTCGCCGGCCACGAGCACGTCCACAAGGGCATGACCTCCCGTGACCTCACGGAGAACGTCGAGCAGCTCCAGATCCGCCTCTCCCTGGAGCTGGTGCGGGACCGCACGGTCGCCGTCCTCGCCCGCCTCGGCAAGCTGTCCGCCGAGTACGGCGAGCTGGTCATGGCCGGCCGCTCGCACAACGTCGCCGCGCAGGCCACCACCCTCGGCAAGCGCTTCGCGACCGGCGCGGACGAGCTGCTCGTGGCGTACGCCCGCCTGGAGGAGCTGCTCGGCCGCTACCCGCTGCGCGGCATCAAGGGCCCGGTCGGCACCGCCCAGGACATGCTCGACCTGCTCGGCGGCGACGCCGGCAAGCTCGCCGACCTGGAGCAGCGGATCGCCGGTCACCTCGGCTTCGCGCACGCCTTCACCTCGGTCGGCCAGGTCTACCCGCGCTCGCTCGACTACGACGTGGTCACCTCCCTGGTGCAGCTGGCCGCCGCGCCGTCGTCCATCGCCAAGACGATCCGCCTGATGGCCGGCCACGAGCTGGTCACCGAGGGCTTCAAGCCCGGCCAGGTCGGCTCCTCCGCGATGCCGCACAAGATGAACACCCGCTCCTGCGAGCGCGTCAACGGCCTCATGGTCATCCTGCGCGGTTACGCCTCGATGACCGGCGAGCTGGCCGGCGACCAGTGGAACGAGGGCGACGTGTCCTGCTCCGTGGTCCGCCGCGTGGCCCTGCCGGACGCCTTCTTCGCGCTGGACGGCCTCCTGGAGACCTTCCTCACCGTGCTCGACGAGTTCGGCGCCTTCCCGGCCGTCGTCGCCCGCGAGCTCGACCGCTACCTCCCCTTCCTCGCCACCACCAAGGTCCTGATGGCCTCGGTCCGCGCCGGTGTGGGCCGCGAGCTCGCCCACGAGGCGATCAAGGAGAACGCGGTCGCCTCGGCCCTCGCCATGCGCGAGCAGGGCGTCGAGCGCAACGAGCTGCTCGACAAGCTCGCCGCCGACGAGCGCATCCCGCTGGACCGCGCGCAGCTCGACGAGCTGATGGCGGACAAGCTCTCCTTCACCGGTGCCGCCGCCGACCAGGTCGCGACCGTCGTCTCCCGGATCGAGGAGCTCGCCAAGCAGCACCCGGAGGCCGCCGCCTACACCCCCGGCGCGATCCTCTGACCCGGACCCGCCGGTTCACCCGCGAGGAACTGGAGGCCGCCCGCGACCGCGTCGTCCCCGACGTGGCCGAGGGCGGCCTCGCCGTTCTGTTCTGCGGCATCAACCCGGGCCTGATGACCGCCGCCACCGGGCACCACTTCGCCCGCCCCGGCAACCGCTTCTGGCCGGTGCTCCACCTCTCCGGCTTCACCCCGCGCCTGCTGCGCCCCGACGAGCAGGACGAGCTGCTCTCGTACGGGCTCGGCATCACCAACGTCGCCGCCCGGCCGACCGCGCGCGCCGACGAGCTGAGCCGCGAGGAGTACGTCGAGGGCGGCCGGATCCTCACCGGGAAGGTCCTGCGGCTGAAGCCCCGCTGGCTCGCGGTCGTCGGCGTCACCGCGTACCGCACGGCCTTCGGCGAACCGAAGGCGGCGATCGGCCCGCAGGAGCGGACCATCGGCACGACCCGGATCTGGGCGCTGCCCAACCCCAGCGGGCTGAACGCGCACTGGACGGCGGCGACGATGGCCGAGGAGTACGCCCGCCTCAGGGAGGCCGCGGGCCTGCCGCCGGCCGCCGCTACGGCGGATCCACCTCGGTGACGACGGCGAGGAGCTGGAACGGCAGCTCCTTGTCCCACTGCGAGACCCCCAGCCCTATCCAGCGGGCACCGACCCGCCACAGCACCAGGTCGGGGACGTGCGCGCACAGCACCCCCCAGGGCTCGGGCAGCTCCTCCCCCTCCATGCCCCGGGCGTGCAGCGACCACAGGCTCATCCGGTCCGGCGCGCCCCAGCGGACCGTGAGCACGGCGGCCAGTCCGTCGCGCTCCGCCTCGTACTGCTCTTCGACCGTCTCCCGGCGCTCGACGTCGGCCTCCCGGAAGTCCTCGCTGGTGGCCAGCGCGGCGACATGGAAGCCGGGCCCGCTGTCGAGGTCGCCGGAGCGCTCCGGCGAGGCGGGGAACGCCCGCGACCGCAGCAGGTCCAGCTCCGACAGGAGACGCGTCGTCGTCATGGGCCCAGTAAACCGCCCCCCACCGACAGTTGGCGCCGCGTCAGCCCGTACCCGGTGGCGATCCCGGATCCCGGCGTGGATCTCGGGGCGGACACGGCCCGGACTCGGCCCGGGGGCGACTGTCGCCGCTTCCGGAACCATTGAGTACCATCCGGCTGAGATGGGCACGAGCTGGGAGGACACACGGTGGGGCGGCTGACCGGCGGGGATCCGTCTCTGCTGCGGCGGATCAATTCCGCGGTGGTACTCCATGCGCTGCGCGGCTCCGACGCGCGCACCCTCACGGACCTGACCCGGATCACCGGCCTGTCGCGGCCGACCGTCGAAGGCGTCGTCGAGGGCCTCATCGAGGGCGGTCTGGTCGTCGAGGCGGCGCCCGAGGAAGGCGAGGCCCGGCGTCAGGGCCGGCCCGCCCGCAGGTTCCGCTTCCGCGCCGAGGCCGGCCATCTGCTCGGCATCGAGATCGGTCCGCACCGCGTCGCTGCGCTCCTGTCCGGCCTGGACGGCCGGATCATCGGCGCCGGTGCCCGCGAGGTGTCGGAGACCGCGCCCGAGGACGAGCGTCTCGACAAGGTGCGCGCGGTCGTCGCCGACGTGCTGCGCAGGGCCGGGGTGCCCCGGCCCAGTCTGCGGGCGGTCGGCGTCGGCACCCCCGGCATCGTGGAGGCCGACGGGACGGTCCGGCTCGGCACCGCGCTCCCCGGGTGGACGGGCCTCGCGCTCGGCGAGCGGCTGCGCCGCTCCTTCCGCTGCCCGGTGATCGTGGAGAACGACGCCAACGCGGCGGCCGTCGCCGAGCACTGGAAGGGCGCCGCGACCGACTCCGACGACATCGTCTTCGTCCTCGCCGGGCTGAGCCCCGGGGCGGGCTCGATGATCGGCGGCCGGCTGCACCGCGGATACGGCGGCGCGGCCGGCGAGATCGGCGCGCTGCACCTGCTGGGGCGGGGCGTGACGCCGGAGCACCTCCTGTCGACGACGGACGAGCCGCTGCACCCGCTGGACGAGCAGGCGGTGGCGGAGGTCTTCACGCTGGCGAGGCGGGGCGACGCGCGGGCCCAGGCCGCCGTGGAGCGGTTCACCCAGCGGCTGGTGCACGACGTCGGCGCGCTCGTCCTGGCGCTCGATCCGGAGCTGGTCGTGGTCGGCGGCTGGGCGGCCGGCCTGGACGGGGTGCTCCCGCCGCTCCGCGAGGAGTTGGCGCGTTTCTGCCTGCGACCGCCGAGGGTGGTGCTCTCGCTGCTCGGCGAGGCGGCCGTCGCGACGGGCGCGCTGCGGCTCGCCCTCGACCACGTCGAGGAGCAGCTGTTCGCGGTCGAGGGCGGGGTGACGGCCCGCCGCTGAGCGTGCCCACGCGCGTGCGTACGACGAAGACCCGGCCTCGGTGAGGCCGGGTCTTCGTCGTACGGATCGGGGCGGCGTGCGGCCCCTCGGGTCAGGAGGCCATCGCCAGGTCGGCGGAGTCGCCGAAGGTGAGGCGGCAGGTGTCGGCACGGTAGGTGGCGACGGAGACGGCCGCGGTACGGCCTCCGGAGAGGTAGCGGGTCGTCACGACGAGGACCGGCGAACCCGGCAGCCGGTCGAGCTCCTTGGCGTCGTCGGCGCGCGCGGACCCCAGCTCCACGGAGCGGTCCTGGCCGTCGAGGGCGAGGTGCTGGAGCTCGCGCAGCACGGCGGGGGCGCTCGCGGCGCCGTCGGCGTCGGCGGTGAGCCCGGCGACCGAGGCGGCGGGCACGTAGAGCAGCTCGGCTGCGACGGCCTGTCCCTGGCTGAGGCGCACCCGGCGCACCACGTGCACGGACTCGCCGGCCGGGGTCTCCAGGAGGCGGGCGACGGCGGCGGGCGCCGTGCCGAGGACGGAGTCCTGGGCCTGCCAGGCGTCGTCGCCGACGCCGGGCCAGGCCTGCTGCGTGGTCGAGACGTCGACGCCGACGCGCGGGGGCGCGACCGTGGTGCCGACACCGCGGCGGCGCTGGAGGCGCCCTTCCAGCTCCAGCTGCTCCAGGGCCTGGCGGAGCGTTGCCCTGGCGACGCCGAAGCGGGCCGCGAGCTCGCGCTCGTTGGGCAGGATCTCGCCGACCGCGAAGTCGGAGTCGAGAGCTTCGCCGATCACCGTCTTGAGGTGCTGGTACTTCGGTTCCTGAACCGCTTCCAGCTGTGTGGTCCCCACCCTGTCCTCCGAATTCGCCGTGTCCCGCGGCGTTTCCGCGCCCTTGTTTATTAAAGGTTCCTGCACTAACTCTGCGACGATAAGGCGAGCCACCACCTTGGTCAAGACCAATCCTCTGCCGAACGTCCGGAAATGTGACCCTCTGACCTTGATCGTTCACAGGACGTTCGCACCTTCGTGAGGCGCGCGCAGCACAAGGCCCCGCCCGCCGGATCGGCGGGCGGGGCCCGAACGCGTCGTGCACGGCTCTTGAACTGGCGACTACCGACCGGTAATCCTTGCTGACAGGACGTCTAAGAGGATGCGCGAGGGAGCCGCCATGCCTGCACGGATCGTGTTCGAGTTCGAGACCCCTCGGGGTCCGCGCACCACGTCCCTGACGTACGAGCGCCGCGGGGCGGGCGAACCACTGCTCCTGCTCCACGGCATCGGCCACCACTGGCAGGCCTGGGAACCGGTCCTCGACGTCCTGGCCGCCGAGCGGGACGTCATCGCCGTCGACCTGCCCGGCTTCGGCGTCTCCGAGGGCCTCCCGCCCGGCTGCGCCTACGACCTGGCCACCGTGACCCCGGTGCTCACCGCCTTCTGCGCGGCCCTCGGCGCCGAGCGCCCGCACGTGGCGGGGAACTCGCTCGGCGGACTGCTCGCCCTCCAGCTCGGCCGCGAGAAGGCCGTCCGCTCGGTCACCGCCCTCTCCCCCGCCGGATTCTGGTCCGAGGCCGAGCGCCTCTACGCCTTCACGACCCTGCGCGCGATGCGCGCCTCGGCCCGGGCGATGCCCGTCCCGCTCATCGGCCGGCTCTCCCGGACCCCGGCCGGCCGCACCCTGCTCACCAGCACCATCTACGGCCGGCCCGGCCGCCGTTCACCCGAGGCGGCCGCCGCCGAGACCATGGCGCTGCGCGAGGCCACCGGCTTCGACGAAACCCTCGCGGCCGGCCGCGGCGTCCTCTTCCACGACGACGTCCCGTCCGTGCCGGTCACCGTCGCCTGGGGCAGCCGCGACCGGCTGCTCCCGCGCCGCCAGGGCGTCCGCGCCAAGCGGACCCTGCCCGGCGCCCGCCTGGTGCGGCTGCCCGGCTGCGGCCACGTCCCGATGAACGACGACCCCGCGCTCGTCGCGCGCGTCGTCCTCGACGGCAGCGCCACCGGCTGAGCCGGCCGCCGCCTTCCGTCGCGTCAGCAGCCCGGTGCCGAGCGCGGCCCCGGCACCGACCAGCAGACCACCGGCCGCCTGCGGCAGCCCGAGCGCCGCCTGGCCGACCACGGCGGCGCTCAGCGCCGCCGCCACCGGGATGGCGCCGGTGTAGAGCGTGGCGCGCTCCATGCCGATCCGCTCGACCCCCATGTAGAAGAGGACGAAACCGACGACGGTCGCGAGCACCGCCTGCCACAGCAGCGCCCCCGCCTCCACCCCGCTCGGCATCCGCACGAAACCGGTCCCGTCCACGGCGAGCCCGAGCAGCGCGGCCTCCACGGCCCCGACCCCGCAGACGGCGACCGTGAGCAGCCGGGGCCCGAGCGGGCGCAGCACCGGCACCGCGAGCACGGTGAAGCCGACCTCGCCCGCCAGCGCCGCCACCGACCAGCCGAGCCCGGCCGGGTCGGTGCGCCCCCACCCCTGCACGGTGAAGGCGCCCGCGGCGACGAGCAGCGCCCCGTACAGGACCGGTGGCGCGGGCCGCCGTCCTTCGAGGAGCGGGACGAGGACGGCGACCACGATCGGCGCGCAGCCGACGACGACCCCGGGGACGGCGGGTTCGGCGGTGCGCTCGGCGGCGAGCACCGCGAGGTTGAAGCCGACCATGCCGACGGCGGCCAGGACGGCGATCCGCGTCCACTGGCGGACGCCGAGGAGCCGGAGCGGGGCGAGTCCGCCGCGGCCGAGGAGGGGCAGGAGGAGGAGACAGGCGGCGCCGTACCGGAGGGCCTGCCCACCCGCGTACGGGTAGTCGCCGAGCAGGCCGTTGGCGGTGAAGGAGGCTCCGACGAGGGCGTAGGCGAGGGCCACGAGCAGGACCCCGCGCAGGGCGTTCGCGTTCATGCTCCTGACGCTAGGGAGCCGGGCGGTCCCGGTTAAGGTCCACTTCCATGACGTCATCGGGGACCACTTCGGGCGAGGCCGGAACGCCATCGGAGACCGCCTCGGGCGCGGCCGGGACGCCGGGGACCGCCTCGGGCGCGGCCGGGACGCCGGAGACCGCCTCGGGCGCGGCCGGGACGCCCGCTCGGGACAGCGGGGCGCAGCCTGCCTGGGAGGTGCTGCTTCCGGCGGCTGGGGCTCCTGCCCGGCGGCGGGGCCGGGCCCTTCAGGAGGCCTTGCGCGAGGCGGTGCGCTCCGGGCGGCTCGCGGCCGGCACCCGGCTGCCGTCCAGCCGCGCGCTCGCCGCCGACCTGGGGGTCTCCCGCGGCCTGGTGACGGAGGCGTACGAGCAGCTGACGGCCGAGGGCTATCTGCGCAGCGACCGGGGCTCGGGGACCTGGGTCGGCGGCACGGTGCGCACGGGGCGGGCGGCTGCGGCCGCGGGTCCCGGCGGTCCCCCGGTGCCCGCGCCCGGGGTGTTCGCCGACTTCCGGCCCGGCACCCCCGATCTGTCGCTGTTCCCGCGCACGGCCTGGGCGGCGGCGCAGCGGGCGGTGCTCGCCGGGCTGCCGCACGGCGCGCTCGGCTACCCGGACCCCCGCGGGCTGCCCGTGCTGCGCGCCGCGCTCGCGGCGCTGCTCGCCCGGCGGCGGGGCGTGGTGGCCGACCCCGACCGGCTGGTGGTGTGCTCCGGGGTGGCGCAGGCGACGACGCTCCTGGGCACGGTGCTGCGGACGCGCGGGCATCGCGCGGTGGGCGTGGAGGACCCCGGCAGCCCGGAGCACGACCGGCTCTTCGCGGCCACGGGCCTGGACGTGGTGCCCCTGCCGCTCGACGGGGAGGGGCTGCGTCCCGGCCCGCTCGCCCGGGCGGACGTACGGGCCGTGGTGGTGACGCCGGCGCACCAGTTCCCCTCGGGGATCGCGTGGTCGGCGGAGCGGCGCGGAATGCTCCTGGACTGGGCGCGGACGGTGGACGGCCACGTCCTGGAGGACGACTACGACGGCGACTTCCGGTACGACCGGGCGCCGGTCGGCGCGCTGCAGGGCCTGGACCCCGAGCGGGTCGTGTACGCGGGCTCGGTGAGCAAGTCGCTCGCGCCGGGGCTGCGGCTCGGCTGGATGGTGCTGCCCGGGGCGCTGCTCGACGAGGTCGTCGAGCGGAAGCGGACCATGGACCTCGGGCATCCGTCGCTGGACCAGGCGGCGCTGGCGCACCTGGTGACGAGCGGGGGGTACGACCGGCAGCTGCGCCGCTGCCAGCGGGCGTACCGCGAGCGGCGGGACGCCCTGCTCGCCGCCCTCGAACGGCACTTCCCCGGGACGTCGGTGACCGGCATCGCGGCGGGGCTGCACGTCATCGCGCGCCTGCCGGCCCGGTACGGGCCCCCGGACCGGTTCGTGGCGAGGGCGGCGGAAGCCGGGGTGGTGCTGCGCCCGCTGGAGGAGTACGGGACGGCGCGGCCGGTGGACGGGGCGGTGCGGCTCGTGATCGGGTACGCGCACCTGGCGCCGGCGGTGATCGCGGAAGGGGTACGGCGGGCGGCGGAGGCGCTCGGCGGCCGGTGAGCGGGCGCCGGGGCGAGCTGTTCACGCGGGGTTCGCGCGGGCGCCGCTCCCGGCGGCTAGGCAGGGGACGGCCGGTGCGAACCCGCGCACCGGTGACCGGCCTTGACGTCCGGCAGCCGTGACGTCCGGTCGCCCTGACGCGCCCTCGGAGGCTCCGTATGACCATGAACCCGCCCGGTTCCGACCCCGCCGCCCCGTCGCCCGCCTCCGCGCCCGCTCCCGCTCCCGCGCCCGCTCCGGTGCCCGCGCCGGCGCGCCGCGGCGTGCTGCGGGGCTCGCTCGCGGTCTCCGCCGGACTCGCCCTGGGCGGCGCGGGGTTCGCGGCGCCGGCCTTCGCCCTGTCCGGCCGCCCCGAGGCGCGGTGGGGCGTCCAGGCCGGCGACGTCACCGCCCGTTCGGGGCTCGTGTGGGTGCGGTCGGACCGGCCGGCCCGGATGATCGTCGAGACCTCGGCGACGGAGTCGTTCCGCCGGGTCCGCCGCCACCCCGGTCCCTTCCTCGGTCCGGGCACCGACTTCACGGGGACGACGCCCCTCCACGGCCTGCCGGCCGGCGAGCGGATCCACTACCGGGTGGTCCTCGCCGACCCGCACGATCCGCGGCGCACGAGCGAGGCGCTCACCGGCTCCTTCCGGACGGCCCCGGAGCGGCGCCGCGACGGCGTGCGGTTCCTCTGGTCCGGCGACATCGCCGGACAGGGGTGGGGCATCAACCCGGACATCGGCGGCTTCCGCGCCTTCGAGGCGATGCGCCGCCTGGACCCCGACTTCTTCCTGTGCAGCGGCGACGCCGTCTACGCCGACGGGCCGCTGCAGCCGTCGGTGACGCTCCCCGACGGGCGGGTGTGGCGCAACCTGATGACGCCGGAGAAGGCGAAGGTCGCGGAGACGCTCGACGAGTACCGGGGCACCTTCCGCTACAACCTGCTCGACCGGAACGTCCGGGCCTTCAACGCGCAGGTGCCGACGGTGGCGCAGTGGGACGACCACGAGGTGCGGAACAACTGGTACCCGGGGCAGATCCTGGACGACCCGCGCTACACCGAGAAGGACGTCGACGTGCTCGCCGCCCGGGCCTCCCGCGCCTTCTCCGAGTACTACCCGGTCTCCACGCTGCGTCCCGGCGCGGGAATCGGGAGCGGCGGCCGGATGCACCGGGTGGTGCGGTACGGGCCGCTGCTCGACGTCTTCGTGCTCGACATGCGCTCGTACCGCAACGCCAACTCGCCCGGCCGGCAGGCCGACGACACCACGGGCATCCTCGGGGCGGAGCAGCTCGCCTGGCTGAAGCGGGAGCTGGCGGCGTCCCGGGCGGTGTGGAAGGTCCTCGCCGCCGACATGCCGATCGGGCTGGTCGTCCCGGACGGGGCGACCGCCTTCGAGGCGATCGCGCAGGGCGATCCGGGCGCGCCGCTCGGGCGGGAGCTCCAGATCGCCGAGCTGCTGCGGTTCGTCAAGCACCGGCGGATCACCGGGACCGTCTGGCTGACCGCGGACGTCCACTACACCTCCGCGCAGCACTACGCGCCGGAGCGGGCCGCCTTCCAGGACTTCGCGCCCTTCTGGGAGTTCGTGTCGGGCCCGCTGGCCGCGGGCGGCTTCCCGGCCAACAGGCTCGACGGCACCTTCGGCCCGGAGCGGGTCTTCGTGCGGGCGCCCGAGCGGGCGAACGTGTCGCCGATGGAGAGTCCGCAGTACTTCGGCGAGGTGGACATCGACGGCGGCAGCGGGGAGCTGACGGTGCGGCTGCGCGCGGACGACGACGCGGTGCTGTTCACCCAGGTGCTGCGGCCGGGGCTGGTGGGGCAGTAGGCTCCCCGGACAGGACTCCGTCAGGGGACCGATCACGACATGACAGAAGTGGCTCGAATCGGTCAGAATTGCTCCAGATCGCCACTTAACCCGCCAGTCACAAAGCGTTCGTGATCACGCAACACCACTCGGTCACAGTGAAGCCATGACCGACGTGACGTCCTCGAAGAGCACCCGCCGCCCGCACCACTGGCGGCACGACCTGATCGAGCTCGCGGCCCTGTTCACCGCCGTGGTGGTGGCCGACACGATCGCCAAGACCATCGTCAAGGGACCCGAAGGCCCCTACCTGCTGGTCTTCTCGGCGATCGCGCTGGTCGCCACCGCGGGCTTCCACACCTGGTGGGCACGGAGGCACAGCCATGCCCCACCCGGACCGACACCCGCGGCCGCACCGGCGCCCGCCCCGGTCCGCGGATCCGCCCCGGACGGCGCGCCGGAGTCCACCGGTACGGCCCTGTGGCGCCTGCGGACGACGGTCGACGACACCCCCGGCAGCCTGGCCGCGCTGTGCACGGTGCTCGCCCGGCTCGGCGTCGACATCCTGACCCTCCAGACGCACCCGCTGACCGTGGGCACGGTCGACGAGTTCCTGCTCCGCGCCCCGACCGGCCTCTCCGCCGCCGACCTCGCCCGCGAGACCGCCGCCGCCGGCGGACGCGACACCTGGACCGAACGGGCCGACGCCCACGACCTCGTGGACACCCCCACCCGCGTCCTGGGCCTCGCCACCCGCACCGCGCTCGACGCCGCCGAACTCCCCCTCGCGCTGCGCCGCCTCCTCGGCCGCTGCACCCTGCACTCGATCCCGGCGGTCTCCCTCACCGGTCGGCCCACCGGCGAGGAGGCCCCCGTCGAGGGCGTGCTGGAGGAGACGGTGATGAAGCTGCGCGACCCCAGCGGGGGCACGCTGCTCATCGAGCGGCCCCATCTCCCCTTCACGCCGACCGAGTTCGCCCGGGCCCGCGCGCTCGTCGAGCTCGACGCGCGGCTCGGCCCCCGCGTCCCCCGCAGCCAGGACGTCTTCACCCTCCCCGAGGGCAACGAGATCACCGTCCGCCGCGCCGACCAGCGCGACCGGCCCGCCGCCCGCGCCCTGCACGAGCGCTGCTCGGCCCGCACCCTGGGTCTGCGCTACCACGGGCCGGTCGGCGACGCGGACCGGTACCTCGACCACCTGCTGAGCCCCCGCTTCGGCCGCACCCTCGCCGTGCAGACCGCCTCCGGACGGCTCGTCGCCCTCGGCCACCTGCTGTGGGACGGCGACGAGACCGAGGTGGCGCTGCTCGTCGAGGACGACTGGCAGCGCCGCGGGATCGGCTCCGAACTCCTCGGCCGGCTGGTGGCGATGGCGGAGGAGGCCGGGTGCGAGAGCGTCTACGCCGTGACCCAGGCGTCCAACACCGGCATGGTCGCGGCGATGCGGGCGCTCGGCCTGCCCCTCGACTACCAGATCGAGGAGGGCACCCTGGTGATCACCGCCCGGCTCGACCCGACAGCGCGACGGAGTGAGCAGACGCGTCCGCAGGCCCGTCGGAGCGAGCGCTGAGCGCTTCGGTGAGGTCGCGCCACAGGTCCTCGACGTCCTCCAGGCCCACCGACATCCGCAGCAGCCGGTCGCTGACGCCGGACGCCCGGCGGTCGCCCTCGTGGACGATGCGGTGGCTGATGGACGCGGGGTGCTGGATCAGGGTGTCGACGCTGCCGAGGCTGACCGCCGGGGTGATGAGCCGGACGCCGGCGATCACCTCGTGCGGGTCGCCGTACACCTCGAAGGAGATCATCGCCCCGCCGATCGCCGGGTAGTGGACGCGGGCGATCCGCGGGTCGGCGGCCAGCCGGCGCACCAGCTCGGCGGCGGCCGCCGAGGCGGCGCGCACCCGGACCGGGAGGGTGGAGAGCCCCCGGAGCAGCAGATAGCCGGCGAACGGGTGGAGCACCCCGCCGGTGGCGAAGCGGACCCGGCGCAGCTCGCGGGCGAACTCCTCGTCGCAGGCGACGACGCCGCCCATGACGTCGCCGTGTCCGCCGAGGTACTTGGTGGCGCTGTGCAGGACGATCCGCGCGCCGAGGCCTGCCGGGCGCTGCAGGACCGGGGTGGCGAAGGTGTTGTCGACCAGGAGCGGCACCGAGCCGCAGGAGTGGGCGACGGCCCGGATGTCGACCTCGGCCAGCGTCGGGTTGGCCGGGGACTCCACCATCACGAGGCCGGTGTCGGGGCGGATCGCGTCGGCGACGCCCGCCGGGTCGGTCCAGGTGACCTCGGTGCCGAGCAGCCCGGCGTCCAGGAGGTGGTCGCTGCAGCCGTAGAGCGGGCGGACCGCCACGACGTGCCGCAGGCCCTGGCTCGCCCGGGCCAGGAGGACGGCGGTCAGGGCGGCCATGCCGCTGGCGAAGGCGACGGCGGCCTCGGTGCCCTCCAGGCGGGCGAGGGCGTCCTCGAAGCGGGCCACGGTCGGGTTGTCGAGCCGGGCGTAGACGGGCGGGCCGTCGGGCCGGGCGCCGGTCGCGGCGAACTCGTCGATCCGGGCGGCCTCCGCCCGGGCGTCGAACGAGGGGTAGGTGGTGGACAGGTCGAGCGGCGGGGCGTGCAGCCCGAGCGCGGCGAGGTCTTCCCGGCCGGCGTGCACGGCTTCGGTGGCGAGCGCCTTCGGGGTGGCCGAAGGGGCGTGATCCATGGCGTCCATGGCCCGCACTGTGAACGGATACCGGAAGGTAGCGGTGAATCTCCGTGCTACGTTCGACGGATGGCCGAATCTGTCGTACTGGACGCGGTCGATCTGCACATTCTCCGCCTTCTGCAGAACGACGCCCGGAGCACCTACCGCGAACTCGCCGCCGAGGTCGGCGTGGCCCCCTCCACCTGCCTGGACCGGGTGGCCCGGCTCCGTCGCACCGGGGTGATCCTGGGCCACCAGCTCCGACTGGATCCGGCCAAACTCGGCCGCGGCCTGGAGGCGCTGCTGCTCGTCCAGGTCCGGCCCCACCGGCGCGAACTGATCGGTCCTTTCGTCGACCGGATCCGGGCCCTGCCCGAGTCCCGGGCGCTCTTCCACCTCACGGGACCCGACGACTACCTGGTGCACGTGGCCGTCGCCGACCCCGCCGACCTGCAACGACTCGTCCTGGACGAGTTCACCTCGCAGCGCGAGGTGGCCCGGGTCGAGACCCGGCTGATCTTCCAGCAGTGGGAGTGCGGCCCGCTCCTCCCGCCCGGCGCGGGAGCGTCCTTGTCAGCCGTGTGAGGACCGGACGAGGGTGACGGGAGCCCGGCGCAGGCACCAGGATGAGTCACATGCCAGAGAGTTCCCGCAGCCACCTGCCCCGTCAGGTCGCCGACGCCTTCGTCGACGACCTCATCGCCCTCGACCCGATCACCGGCACCCACCTGGGCGTCCGGGAGAGCGCCGGACGCCTCCCCGACTTCTCGCCCGAAGGCCAGGAGGCCGTGGCCGAGCTCGCCCGCCGGACCCTCGCCCTGCTCGACGAGGCCGAGCGGACCCCGGGCGCGGACAGCGACGCCGAGCGGCGCTGTGCCCGCCTGCTCCGGGAGCGGCTCACCGCCGAACTGGCCGTGCACGAGGCCGACGAGGGCCTGTGCGCGGTCAGCAACATGCGCTCGCCCGTGCACAGCGTCCGGATCGCCTTCACCGTGATGCCCACCGAGACCGAGGACGACTGGGCGGCCGTCGCACAGCGGATGCGGGCCGTCCCGGCCGCCCTGGAGGGCTACCGGGCCTCGCTCGCGCGCGGTCTGGAGCGCAAGCTGTACGGCGGGCCGCGCGCCACCGCCACCTTCGTCGACCAGCTCGCCGATTGGGCGGGCCGTGACGGCGGGCCGGGCTGGTTCGAGCAGTACGCCGCCGAGCGCCCGGACTCCCTGCCGGCGGAGCTGCGCGGCGAGCTCGCCGCGGCCGCCGCGGAGGCGAGCGCCGCCCTCGCCGCGCTGCGGGACTGGATGCGCGACGTGTACGCCCCCGCCGTCGCGGGCGCCCCCGACACCGTGGGGCGCGAGCGCTACCGGCGCTGGAGCCGCTACTTCAACGGCACCGACCTGGACCTCGACCGGGCGTACGCGTACGGCTGGGCCGAGTACCACCGGCTGCGCGCCGAGATGGTGACCGAGGCCGACCGGATCCTGCCCGGCTCCGACCCGTGGGAGGCCCTCGCCCACCTCGACGAGCACGGCACCCACATCGAGGGCGTCGACGAGGTCCGCGAGTGGCTCCAGCGGCTCATGGACGAGGCGATCGACGCGCTGGACGGCACCCACTTCGAACTCGCCGAGCGGGTGCGGAAGGTGGAGTCCCACATCGCCCCGGCGGGCGGCGCGGCCGCCCCGTACTACACCGGCCCCTCCGAGGACTTCTCGCGCCCCGGCCGGACCTGGCTGCCGGTCGACGGGCAGACCCGCTTCCCGGTCTACGACCTGGTGTCGACCTGGTACCACGAGGGCGTCCCCGGGCACCACCTCCAGATCGCGCAGTGGGCGCACGTCGCCGACCGCCTCTCCCGCTACCAGGCCACCATCGGCATGGTCAGCGCCAACGCCGAGGGCTGGGCGCTGTACGCGGAGCGGCTGATGGACGAGCTCGGCTTCCTGCCGGACGCGGAGCGCCGGCTCGGGTACCTGGACGCGCAGATGATGCGGGCCTGCCGGGTGATCGTGGACATCGGCATGCACCTGGAGCTGGAGATCCCGGCGGACTCGCCGTTCCACCCGGGCGAGCGGTGGACGCCGGAGCTCGGGCAGGAGTTCTTCCAGGCGCACAGCAGCCGGCCGCCGGCGTTCGTGGAGAGCGAGCTGACCCGCTACCTGTCGATGCCGGGCCAGGCGATCGGCTACAAGCTGGGCGAGCGGGCGTGGCTGCTGGGCCGCGAGCGGGCCCGCGAGGCGCACGGCGAGGCCTTCGACGCTAAGGCCTGGCACATGGCCGCGCTGAGCCAGGGGCCGCTGGGCCTGGACGATCTGGTGGACGAGATCTCCCGGCTCTGATCGGAACCCGCGGGAGGTTTCCCCGGCGGCCGGCTTGATCCGCCGGGGAAACCCCTGTTGGCTCTGATCCCATGAACGGTCCCCCGCACGACTACACGCCGGACGCCACCGACTGGCGGATCCTCGACGCCCTCCAGGCCCAGGGCCGGGCCAGCTACGCCGACCTCGCCCGCGCCGTCTCGATGTCGCCCTCGGCGGTGACCGAGCGGGTGCGGCGCCTGGAGGACGCCGGGGTGATCACCGGCTACACCGCCGTGGTCGACCACGAGCGGCTCGGCCTGCCGATCCTCGCCTTCGTACGGCTCCGCTACCCCACCGGCAACTACAAGCCCTTCCACGACCTGGTCGCCGTCACCCCCGAGGTCCTGGAGGCGCACCACGTCACCGGCGACGACTGCTTCGTGATCAAGGTCGCCGCCCGGTCGATGCGCCACCTGGAGGAGATCTCCGGGAAGATCGGCACGCTGGGTTCGGTCACGACCAGCGTCGTCTACTCCTCGCCGCTCCCCCGCCGCTCCGTCAGTCGCTGAGACCGTCCCCGCCGGCGCGCAGGCGCACCGAGGAGCCGTGCCGGTCCTTGGCGACCTGCAGCTGGGCGGGGATCCGGCGGCGCAGGTCGGCGACGTGGCTGACGATGCCCACGCTCCGGTCCCGTTCGCGCAGCGAGTCCAGGACGTCGAGGACCTCGTCGAGGGTCTGGTCGTCGAGGCTGCCGAAGCCCTCGTCGATGAAGAGGGTGTCGAGGCGGACGCCGCCGGCCTCGTCGGTGACGACGTCGGCGAGGCCGAGCGCGAGGGCGAGCGAGGCGAAGAAGGTCTCGCCGCCCGAAAGCGTGGCGGTGTCGCGTTCGTTGCCGGTCCAGGCGTCGACGACGTGGAGTCCGAGGCCGCTGCGACGGGTGCCCGCGCGCGCGTCGGAGTGGACGAGGGTGTAGCGGCCCGAGGACATCCGCTGGAGGCGGGCGGAGGCGGCCGCGGCGACCTGTTCGAGCCGGGCCGCGAGGACGTACGACTCCAGGCGCATGCGGCGCTCGTTCTCGGCGGAGGTGCCGGCGGTCAGCCCGGCGAGC
Source organism: Streptomyces sp. NPDC047974 (assembly GCF_040653375.1). Taxonomy (NCBI): domain Bacteria; kingdom Bacillati; phylum Actinomycetota; class Actinomycetes; order Kitasatosporales; family Streptomycetaceae; genus Streptomyces; species Streptomyces sp. NPDC047974. The sequence goes on along the minus strand of NZ_JBEZNU010000023.1, from coordinate 62,045 downwards.
CGGGCCACCCGGTCGTGCTCGGTCCGCAGCGGGCCCAGGCGGCGCACCTCGGCCTCGGCCTGACGGGCGAGGGCGGCGAGACCGGTGACGCGTTCGCGGGCCGCGGTGAGCGCCGCGCCGGCGGCGCGCAGGGCGCGCTCGGCCGCCGCGTGGGCGGCCTCGGCCCCGGCCGGGTCGACGGGCGGCAGCACGGCGGCCTCGGCGACACCGGGCTCGGCGAGCCGGTCGGCGACGGTGGCGGCCTCGGCCTGCCAGACGTCGAGCCGGTGCTGGCAGGCGCGGCGGCGGTGCTCGTCGAGGAGGGCGGCGGCGGCCTCGCCCGGGGTGGTGAAACCGGCCCGGTAGGCGGCGTCGGCGAGGTGGGCGTCCGCCTTCTTCAGGCGGTCGGCGGCGAGTTCCTCGGCGCGTACGGCCCCGGCGGCGCCGACCAGGAGGGCGATGCGGCGCTCCAGGAGCCCGGCGTGTTCGGCCACGGTGGCGAACGCGCCGCGGCCCCGCGCCAGCTCCTCGGCGAGCGCGGCCCGCTGCCGTTCGAGGCCTTCGCGGTGGGAGGTGCGGGCGGCGACGCGCCGCTCCGCGTCCCGCTGGGCGGCGACCCGCTCCTCGTGCTCGCGCTCGGCCCGGGCGAGCGCCTCGCGCGCCGCGTGGGTGCGGCCGGCGAGCGCGTACGCCTCCGCATGACGAGCGGTCAGTTGCGCAGCGTCATCGGCGAGTTCGACGACGGTCGGCTGGTCCTCCGAGGCTCCGGAGGCACCCAGGGAACGCACCTCGTCGCGGGCGGCGGCGAGCGCCTCGCGGGTGCCGGCGAGCGACCGCTCGGCGGCCCGGCCGCGCTCGTCGGCCTCGGTGTAGCGGGCGTACGCGGCCTCCTCCGCGGCCCGGCCGACGTGGTCGGCGGTGGGGGCGGTGGGGGCGGGATGGCTGGTGGAGCCGCACACCTGGCAGGGGTCGCCGTCGGTGAGGGTGGCGGCGAGTTCGGCGGCGATGCCGCGCAGCCGGCGGGACTTGAGGTCGAGCCAGGTCTCGTGGGCCGCGTTGCGGCTCTCGCGGGCGGTCGCGTACCGCTCCTCGGCGCGGGCCAGGTCCTCGGCGAGGGCGTCGCGGCGGCGAGCGGCGGCGAGCCGGAGGCGGAGGGGTTCCAGCCGGCCGGCGAGCTGCTCGGCGCGGGTGACGGCCTCCTGCGCGGAGTCGACGGCCTGCTGGAGCGCCGCGCGCCGCGGCTCCCAGTCGGCGAGCCAGCCGGCCGCCTCCTGGAGGGCCTCCTCGTCGGCGCGGGCCTCCCGGTCGAGGAGGACGCGCTCGGCGGCGAGTTCGGCGGCGCGGCTCTCGGCGCGGCGGGCGGCGGCGAGCCCGCCGAGCTCCTCGCGGAGCCGGTTCTCCAGGGTGGAGAGGCGCTCGGCCGGGGACTCGGCGAGCTCGGGGGGCAGTTCCGCGCGGGCCGCGTCACGGTCGGCGAGCGCCCCGGCGTGTTCGCGGGCGGCCTCGTGGCGCAGCGCGAGCGCGGGGGCCACCCGGTCGGCCTTGAGGGCGAGGTCGAGGGCCTGCCGGTCCCGGTCCCGCTCCGGAACACGGGCGGTGAGCGCCTCCTGGCGGCGCAGCGCCTCGGCGTGCCGGGCCTGCCGGGCGGCGAGGTCACGGGCCTCCGCCGCGGCGGCGCGGGCGAGGCCCTCGGCGCGCTCGGCGGCGGCGAGGCGTACGCCGGCGATGTCGGCGGCCTCGCGGGCCTCGGTGCGGGCGACGGCGCCCCAGCCGAGGACGGCGTCGGCGAGGCCCGGTTCGCCGGGCCTGCCGTCGACGGGGGTGCGCGCGGCGGGGAGCCCCCCGGCGGCCTGCGCCATGCGGTGGGCGAGGGCGAGGAGGCGGGCGTCGCCCTCCTCGACCCGGTGGGCGGCGACGCGGCGGAGTTCGGCGAGGCGTTCCTCGACGGCGGCGAAGCGGCGGGTGTCGAAGAGGCGGCCCAGCAGCTTGCCGCGGGCCTCGGCGTCGGCCCGCAGGAAGCGGGCGAAGTCACCCTGCGGAAGCAGCACCACCTGGCAGAACTGGTCGCGGCTCATGCCGAGGAGCTGGGTGATCTCCTCACCGATCTCCTGGTGCGACCTGGAGAGCCCGGTCCACGCGCGCGTGGCCGGGTCGTACTCGCGCAGGGTGCTCTGCGCCTTCTCCGTGGTGAAGCCGCCGCCGCGCTTCTTGGGGCGCGGCTGGGCGGGGCTGCGCCGGATCTCCAGACGCCGCCCGCCGACGGTGAGGTCGAGCAGCACCTCGGTGAGGGTGTCCACCGGCGCGTGGTCGCTGCGGAGGGTGGATCCGGAGGCCTGGCGGGCGCCGGGCACACTCCCGTACAGGGCGAAGCAGACCGCGTCGAGGACGGAGGTCTTGCCCGCGCCGGTGGGTCCGTGGAGGAGGAAGAGCCCGGCGGCGGACAGGGCGTCGAAATCGACGGTCTGGGTGGTCCCGAAGGGGCCGAAGGCGGTGATCTCCAGCCGGTGCAGCCTCATCGGCCGGCCTCCCGCTCGGTGGTGGCCGCCTCGACGCGGACGTCGTCGAAGGCGCCGTACAGCACGGTCCGTTCGGCCGCGTCGAGGGCGCCGCCGGCCCGGACGTGGCTCACGAAGTCCTCCGCGATCTGCTGGTCGCTGCGGCCGCGGAGCCGCTGGGCGTAGGAGGCGAGGGAGTCGGTGTCGGCGCGCTCGGGGTCGAAGACGAGGCTGAGCGTGTGCGGGAAGCGCGCGGTGAGGCGGGCCATCGGATCGTGGGGCCGGACGGCGTCGGTGAGGGTGGCCTCGATCCAGGAGTCCGCGTGCCGCTCGTGCCCGGGGTCGTCGAGCAGCTCGTCGAGCCGGCCCCGGAGCCGGGCGAGAGGGCGGGGCACCGGGCAGTCGACGCGCTCGGCGGCGGCGATCGCGCCGTCGCCGTCCAGGTCGACCAGCCACATGGTCTTGCGGTGATCGGCCTCGGAGAAGGAGTAGGCGAGCGGCGAACCGGAGTAGCGCACCCGCGGAGTGAGCGTCTGGGAGCCGTGGAGGTGGCCGAGGGCCACGTAGTCGACGCCGTCGAAGACGGCGGCGGGGACGGCCGCGACGCCGCCCACGGTGATGTCGCGCTCGCTGTCGCTGGGCGCGCCGCCCGCGACGAAGGCGTGCGCCAGGACGACGGAACGCGTCCCCTCGGGGCGCGTGGCGAGGTCCGCCCGGACCCGGTCCATCGCCGCGGCCAGCACCGCCTCGTGCCCGGACCTCGCCGCGCCGAGCTGCTCCCGGACCAGCGCGGGCTCCAGGTACGGCAGGCCGTAGAGGGCGACCTCGCCGTGCGCGTCCGCGAGGACGACGGGGGTGCCGATGCCGGCCGGGTCGGTCCTCAGGTGGATGCCCGCGCGGCCGAGCAGTCCGGCGCCGACGCCGAGGCGGCGGGCCGAGTCGTGATTGCCGGAGATCATGACCGTCGGCACGCCGACCTCGGCGAGGCGGTGCAGCGCCCGGTCGAACAGCTCGACGGCGGGCAGCGGCGGCACGGCCCGGTCGTAGACGTCCCCGGCGACGAGGACGGCGTCGACCTCGCGGTCACGGACCGTGGCGACGAGATGGTCCAGGAAGGCGGCCTGGGCTTCGAGCAGGCCGACGCGGTGGAAGGACCGGCCGAGGTGCCAGTCCGAGGTGTGCAGGAACCTCACGTCGTCGTCCCACCCCGCATGCGCGTGCTGCTCCTCGCCCCTGGTGCTGGATCCAAGATTCTGGATCCAGGATCTTGTGTCGCGGCTACTGGATATTGGATCCCGGATCCGGAGTTTGTGTCCTGGATGTTGGATCCAAGATCCAGGATCCAGAATTCCGGCGCCTGGATCCCGGCTGCGGGATCGGGGCCGCGGGATCCCGGACTCTGGATCCCGGATCGCGGATCCCAGATCTTGGATCTTGGATATTGGATCCCGGACTCCGGATCCGTTCCTGTGTCGTCCACCCACCACGCTAACCCGGCGGGGAGGGTGGCCGGGGCCACACCGGGGAGTTGCCGGCCGGAAGCGGACTCACGCGTCGCCGTACGCCTCGCCGCCGAGTTCCACGGTGGCCGTGCCGGCCGTCACGTCGGCGAGCCAGGCCCGGAAGGCGGGTACGTCGGCGTCGGGGAGGCCGATCTCGAGGGTGACGGCCTCGGCGTAGCGCACCTCGCGCACGGCGCGGCCGGTGGAGCGGAGGTCGTTCTCCAGCTTGCCGGCCCGCTGGTGGTCGACGGTGACGGTGGCGAGCCGGAAGCGCTGCCGGGTGATGGTCCCGAGGGTGTCGAGGGCCTCGCCGACGACGCCGCCGTAGGCGCGGATGAGGCCGCCCGCGCCGAGCTTCACTCCGCCGTAGTAGCGGGTGACGACGGCGGCGACGTACCGCATCTCGCGGCGCAGCAGCATCTGGAGCATGGGGACGCCGGCGGTGCCGCCCGGTTCGCCGTCGTCGCTGGCCTTCTGGACGGAGGCGTCGGCGCCGAGCACGTAGGCGAAGCAGTTGTGGGTGGCCGTCGGGTGTTCGCGGCGGATCCGGGCGACGAACTCCTGTGCCTCGTGCTCGTCGGCGACCGGCGCGAGCGCGCAGAGGAAGCGCGAGCGGTTGATCTCGGTCTCGTGGACGCCCTCGTGGGCCAGCGTGCGGTACTGCTCCTGCATCCCGCCAGCCTACGTGCCGTACGGGTCCCGGTCGGCGCCGCCCGGTCCCGGGGGGCCCGCGACGGGCGGGGTGGCCCCGGGCGTGTCGGGGAGGCCGGCGAAGGGGAGGGCGCGCAGGGCGAGGGCCCAGCCGAGGCGGGCCTCGCCGGATTCGGCGGAGCGGCCGGTGAGCTCGGCGACGCGGCCGACGCGGTTCAGGACGGTGTTGCGGTGGCAGTAGAGGAGGTCGGCCGCGCGGGAGGCGGAGCAGCCGTGGTCGAGCCAGACGCGGAGGGTGGTGAGGAGCGCGGTGCGCTCGCCGCCGGTGGCGAGGACGGGACCGAGGTGGACGGTGACGATCCGCTCGGCGATGTCGGGGCGGCCGCCGAGCAGGATCTCGGCGAGGCGGTCGTCGAAGACGGCGGCCTCACCGCTGCCCGCGGGGAGGGTGCGGAGGGTCTGTTCGGCGAGCCGGAGGGCGCGGCCCGCCTGGGAGAGGCGTTCGAACTCGGGCGAGACGCCGGCGGTGGCGCCGGTGCGTTCGCGCAGCGCGTCGAGGAGCCGGAGCAGCGCCGGGTCGGGCCGGGCGCCGGGCGGGGCCGGGGTCCGGCCGGCGGGGGCGTCGCGACGCGGGAGGCGGACGACGCCGGCGTACCGGCCGGAGCGCGGGCGCCAGAACGACCAGAGTCCCTGGGCCTCCAGGACGGGCGCGGGCTGCGGCGGCGCGGCCGGGTCCTGGGTGGCGACCACGACGACGTACCGGTCCTGGGCGGGCACGCCGAGGGCGGCGGCCGCGGCGGCCGCGACGGTGGGGTCGTCGGCACGGCCGTCGAGCAGCGCGTCGAAGAGGGCGGCCCGGCGGGTGTCCCGCTGGTTCTGGAGCTCCAGCTGGGCGAGCCGGTAGGCGTCGGCCATCGCGACCGAGTAGCGGTCGATGGTCTCCCAGACGGCGCCGGCGACGTCGAGCTCCAGGTCGCGGCTGTCCGCCTCGCGGCCGGCCCGGGTGCGCAGGTGCTCGGCCATCACCTGCCACAGGACCCGGCCGCCGCGCCGGTACGCCTGGAGGACGACGTCCAGCGGGACGCCCTGTTCGGCGCGGCGGCGGCCGGTCTCGCGGGCGGCGCCCTCGAAGTCGCCGCCGGTGGGGGCGAGGCCGCCGAAGTCCTCCAGGGCGCGCAGCATGTTGTCCCGGCAGATCGCCCACAGGTCCTCGCGGGTGACGGGGTCGCCGGCGGCGTAGGTGCCGGAGTGGGCGCGGATGTCCTCGACGGCCCGGTCGGTGAGCCGGTCGACGTCGGCGAGCAGCGCGGCGGCGAGGGAGCGGCGGAGCGCGCCGGAGCCGCCGGCGGAGTCCAGCCGGGTGTGCGCGCCGGAGCCGCCGGCCGGGCCGGGCCGGGCGGGCGCCCCCTGCGCGGCGTGCGGGTCGGCCGGACGGCCGGTCGTCGGACCAGAGGCTCCTGAGGTTCCGGGGGTGCCTGAGGTTCCGGGAGCGCCTGAGGTTCCGCAGGCTGCCGAGATTCCGGAGGCTCCTGGGGTTCCTCCTCGGGTTCCGGGGGCTCCGGGGGCTCCGGGCGGGCTGGACGTCATGGCCCGCACCGTAACGCCGCGGTTTGGCGATTGCCACGCCCGGATGGCGGCCGGGTGGCCGATGCCCAGCTCGGACCGTCGCATGGTGGGCGTCTGCACATGGTGCGGGCGTGGTCCGGCGATCGATTCTGGGCCGTGTCACGGAATGTTGACATCGCCGTCAACTCCACGTCTTGGGAGCGTGTCATGTCACTGAGCGTCGCCGGCGTCCTCGGCGAGTCCGCCCGCCACTTCCCCGACCGGATCGCCGTCGTCGAGGGCGCGAGCCGGTTCACCTACCGCGAGCTGTGGGACGCGGCGCTGCGCTGCGCCGCCGGGCTGCGCGAGGCGGGGGTGAAGCCGGGCGACCGGGTGGCGGTGCTGCTGCCGAACACCGTCGAGTTCCTGCGCGTCTACTACGGCGCGCTCGCCGCGGGCGCCACGGTCGTGCCGGTGCACGCGCTGCTCGTCGCCGACGAGGTGCGCTTCGTCCTCGAACACAGCGGGGCCACGGCGATCGTGAGCGGCGGGCCGCTCTGGGCGGTCGCCGACGAGGCGGCGCGGGCGGCCGGGGTGCGGGCTTTCCAGGGCGCGCCGTCGGCGCCGGAACCGCTGGCGGCGGCGGAGCCCGCCGAGCCGTCCGACACGGCGGTGATCCTCTACACGAGCGGCACCACGGGCCGCCCCAAGGGCGCCTGCCTCACCCATCTCAACATCGTCATGAACGCGGCCGTCACCGCGCAGGACCTGCTCGGTCTCGGCGCGGGCGACGTCGTCCTCGGCTGTCTGCCGCTGTTCCACAGCTACGGGCAGACGTGCGCGATGAACGGTTCGCTGCGGCAGGGCGCCACGCTGGTGCTGCTCCCGAGGTTCAGCGGCCCCGCGGCCCTCGACGTGATCACCGACGAGGGCGTGACGGTGTTCATGGGCGTGCCGACGATGTACCACGCGCTGGTGGAGGCGGCGGCCGCCTCCCAGCGGCGCCCGGAGGCGCTGCGGGCGGCGGTCTCCGGAGGCGCGGCGCTGCCGGTCGCGGTCCTGGAGCGTTTCGAGGAGGCCTTCGGGACGCCGGTCCTGGAGGGGTACGGCCTGACGGAGACCTCGCCGGTGGCGACGTTCAACCAGCCGCACCTGGGCCGGCGGCCCGGCACGGTGGGGCATCCGGTGTGGGGCGTGGAGGTCGGGGTGGCCGACGCGGCGGTCGAGGACGGGATCCGGCTGCTGCCGGACGGGACGGTCGGCGAGGTCGTGGTGCGGGGGCACAACGTCTTCGCCGGGTACCTCGACGATCCCGCGGCGACGGCGGCGGCGGTCGTGGACGGCTGGTTCCGCACCGGCGACCTGGGGGTCCGCGACGAGGACGGCTTCCTGCGGATCGTGGACCGGAAGAAGGACCTGGTGATCCGGGGCGGGTTCAACATCTATCCGCGCGAGGTCGAGGAGGTCCTGGTCCGGCACCCGTCGGTGTCCGAGGTCGCCGTGATCGGCGTGCCCGACGAGGCGAGGGGCGAGGAGGTGTGCGCGGTGGTGGTCCGGCGCGAGGGCGCGGTCCCCGTCACGGAGGCGGAGCTGGTCGACTGGGCGCGGGAGCGGCTCGGCCGCCACAAGTACCCGCGCCTCGTCCGCTTCGTCGACGCCCTGCCCCTGGGCCCGACCGGCAAGGTCCTCAAGCGCGCCCTCGTGGAGCCCCGGCCGTGACGGCGCCCGAGGCGGGGCCCGAGGCGGCATCCGAGGCGGCGCCCGAGGTGGTTCTCGCGGCCGGGCGGGTGCGGGGCGCGTTCGTGGCCGACGGGGTGGCCCGCTTCCTCGGAGTGCCGTACGCGCGGGCTCCGTTCGGGGCGCTGCGGTTCCGTGCCCCGGAGCCTGTGGAGCCGTGGGAGGGGGTGCGGCCGGCGACGGAGTTCGGACCGACCGCGCCGAAACGGCCCTACGCCCCGCCGCTGGACGCGCTGTTGCCGGACCCGACGGTCGAGGGCGACGACTGCCTCAACGTCAACGTCTGGGCGCCCTGGAACCCCGGATCCGGGACGGAGCCCGAGACCGGGACCGGGACCGGGACCGGGACCGCATCCACGTCCACGTCCACGTCCACGTCCACATCCACATCCACATCCGCTTCCGAATCCGCATCCCCATCCACATCCACGTCCAAGACCGGCACCCGGAACGGCCGGCCGGTGATGGTGTGGATCCACGGCGGTTCGCTGCTCCACGGCTCCAACGCCGTCCCCGTCTACGACGGCGCCGCGTTCGCGCGCGACGGCGTGGTCCTCGTCTCCGTCAACTACCGGCTCGGCGTGGAGGGGTTCGGGGTCTTCCCGGACGCGCCGGCCAACCTCGGCCTGCGCGACCAGCTCGCCGCGCTCGCCTGGGTGCGGGGGAACATCGCGGCCTTCGGGGGCGACCCGGAGCGGGTGACGGTCTTCGGGGAGTCGGCGGGCGCGATCTCGATCGCGGCGCTGCTCGCCTCGCCGCTGGCGCGCGGGCTGTTCCGGCGGGCGGTCGTGCAGAGCGGGGCGCCCATGGCGCTGCCGGTGGAGCGGGCGCGGCGGACGACCGAGGCGGTGGCGAAGCGGCTCGGGGTCCCTGCGACGGCGGAGGCGTTCGCCGCGGTGGACCGGGAGCGCCTGCTGGCGGCGCAGACGGAGGTGACGGCGAAGGGCTCGCCGCTGACCGGTGGCGGGCACTCCTTCCAGCTCGTCGTGGACGGCGAGGTGCTGCCGCGCGATCCGGCGGAGGCGCTGCTCGCCGGCGGGCCGGACACGGCTTCCGGCGAGGTCGACCTGCTGCTCGGGACGACGGCGGAGGAGTACCGGCTCTGGTTCGTGCCGAGCGGGCTCGTGGAGCGGCTGTCGCCGCTCACACTGCGGCTGGCGCTGTGGAAGACCCGGGTGCCGTCGCGGACGGCGCGGGTCTACCGGGCGAACCGGCCGGGGGCCAGGCCCGGCGAGGTCCTGGGCGCGCTGGCCACCGACAAGCTGCTGCGGGTGCCGCTGAACCGGCTCGCCGACGCGCGGCTGCGGTCGGGGGCGGCGGGGCGGACGTACCTGTACGAGTTCGGCTGGCGGTCGCCGGTGCTCGGCCTCGGCGCCTGCCACGCCCTGGAGCTCGGCTTCGTCTTCGACACCCTGCACACCCCTGAGGCGCGGGCGCTGACGGGTCCGGACGCGCCGCGCGCGCTGGCGGCCGCGATGCACGCGGCCTGGGTGGCGTTCGCGGCGGACGGCGATCCGGGGTGGCGGGCGTGGGACCGGGAGCGGCCGGTGCTGGCCTTCGGCCCGGGCCGTCCGTCCCTGGTCCTGGCTCCCCGGGAGGACGAACGGCGCGCCTGGGACGGCTGAACCGCCCGTCGTGCCCCCGCCCGGTCCGGTGCGGGAAGGATCCGGGGGCGCGGCGGGTTCGTACGGAGGACGGGGGACGACCCGTACGCGACGAAGGAAGGCATCAGGGATGAGCGTCGACACCACGATCACCGAGGCTGCGGAGCGCTCCGAGGAGGAGATCGTCCGCCGGATCCTGACGGGCACGGGCGACACCTGGGCGATCGTGGGCCTCTCCGCGAACCGGGAGCGCGCCGCGTACGGGGTGGCGGCCGTGCTCCAGCGCTTCGGCAAGCGGATCGTGCCGGTCCACCCGAAGGCGGAGACGGTCCACGGGGAGCAGGGCTACGCCTCCCTCGCCGACATCCCCTTCCCGGTCGACGTCGTGGACGTCTTCGTCAACAGCTCCCTGGCGGGCGCGGTCGCCGACGAGGCGCGGGAGGTCGGCGCGAAGGCGGTCTGGTTCCAGCTCGGCGTCGTCGACGAGGCCGCCTACACCCGCACGACGGAGGCGGGCCTGGACATGGTGATGGACCGCTGCCCCGCGATCGAGATCCCCCGCCTGGGCTGAGGCACCGCGCCCCGGACGGCGCGCCGCCGACGGACCGTCACGCCGCGGGCCGGCCGAGGCCTTCCAGGACGACGGCGTTCGGGAGCTGGGCGAAGGCCTTGCCCGGGAGGATGAGCTTTCCCCGGCGGCGGCCGCTGCCGACGAGCACCCAGGGGGTGTCGACGACGGCGGCGTCCACGAGGAGGGGCCACGCGGCGGGCAGGCCGACGGGGGTGATGCCGCCGTACTCCATGCCGCTGTCGCCGGTGGCGGTCTCCATCGGCGCGAAGCTCACCTTGCGGGCGCCGAGTTCCTTGCGGACGACGCCGTTGACGTCGACGCGGTGGGCGGACTTCACCAGGCACGCGGCGAGCGTCGTCGTCTCGCCGCGCTTGCCCGCCACGACGACGCAGTTCGCGGACTCGTCCAGGAGTGACGGGCCGTAGTGCTCCACGAAGACGGCGGTGTCGGCGATCGCCGGGTCGGTGTCCACGTAGAGGATCTGCTCGGCGGGTACGGGTCCGGTCCAGGCGCGGACGGCCGCGGCGACGGGCGGCGTGAGGAGGTCCAGGCAGTCGGGGGCGGGCAGGGCGTCGTCGAAGTCTCCGATGGGTGCGCGCATGCGCGCCACGCTAGCCGCTCGCGCCCGCCGCACGGCCGGCCGTCTCAGCGTACGGCCGTCTCGGCGTATGGGTGTCTCGGCGTACGGCCGCCTCAGCGTACGGGCGGCACCGAGACGGCCATGGTCAGCTCGACGGTCTCGTCGCCGTCGTTGCGGTACGTGTGCGGGGCCGAGGCCTCGAAGACGGCGGAGGTGCCGGCGGGGACGGCGTGCTCGACGCCGTCGACGACGAGGGTGAGCACGCCGGCGGTGACGTGGAGCAGCTCGGTGGTGCCCGGCGGGTGCGGGTCGGAGGAGCTGCCCTCGCCGGACACGAGGGACCAGGACCAGAGCTCCAGGGGGCCGCGTGCCTCGGTGCCGGCGAGCAGGGTGGTGTGGCTGCCGGCGGGGGTGGACCACATGCGGACGGCCTGTTCCGGCGGCACGAGCCGGACGTGGGTGCCCTGCTCGTGGTCGAGGAGGGTGGTGATGGAGACGCCGAGGGCGTCGGCCAGCTTCACGGTGGTGCCGACGCTCGGGTTGGTGCGGGCCTGTTCGATCTGGATGATCATGCCGCGGCTGACGCCGGCGCGGGCGGCGAGCGCGTCCAGGGTGAAGCCCCGTTCCTTGCGCCAGCGCTTGAGGTTGCGGGCGAGCGACTGGGTCAGCTGGTCCAGGTCCGACACATTCCGTCCAATATTCTTGATGGCAGAGTTCAATGAACTGCACTACGGTGAAGCGCACCCGATCGTGCACTGCACTGTACTGCCCCGGCCACGCCCGTACCTGCCTGCGAGGACCCCCATGACCGCCGCGTTCGCCCTGGCCACCGCCCTCCTCTGGGGCCTCGCCGACTTCGGGGGCGGACTGCTCACCCGGCGCGTCCCGGCCCTCACCGTCGTCGTGGTCTCGCAGGTCCTCGCGGTGCTCGTCCTCGGGGCGGTCGTCCTCGCGACGGGCGCCTGGACCGAGGCGGGCCCCGACCTCTGGTACGCGGTCGCCGCCGGCGTCGTCGGCCCCGCCGCGATGCTCGCCTTCTACAAGGCCCTCGCGCTCGGCCCGATGGGCGTCGTCTCGCCGCTCGGCTCGCTCGGCGTGGTCGTCCCCGTCACCGTGGGCCTCGTCCTCGGCGACCGTCCCGGCCTGCTCCAGGTCGGCGGCATCGTCGCCGCCGTCGCGGGCATCGTCCTGGCCGGCGGCCCCGAGCTGCGCGGCGCCCCCGTCCAGCGGCAGGCCATCGCCCTCACACTCTTCGCCGCCTTCGGCTTCGGCGCCGTCATGGCGCTCATCGCCGAGGCCTCGACCACGGTCACCGGCCTGTTCCTCGCGCTCTTCGTGCAGCGCGTCACCAACGTCGCGGTCGGCGGCGGCGCGCTGTACCTCTCCGTGCGGCGCGGCGGCCGGGCGCTGCCCGAGGAGGGCTTCCGGGTGGTCCTCGGCGCGCTGCCGGCGCTCGCCTTCGTGGGCCTCGCCGACGTCGCCGCCAACGGCACGTACGCGCTCGCCGCGCAGCGCGGCCCGGTCCTGGTGGCCGCCGTGCTCGCCAGCCTCTACCCGGTGGTGACCGCGCTCGCCGCCTTCGGCGTGCTCCGCGAGCGGCTGCGCGCGGTCCAGGCGGCGGGGGCGGGGCTCGCGCTCGTCGGCACGGTCCTCATCGCGGGCGGCTGACCCGCGGGCGTCAGGACGTCGACGCCTCGGCCTGCTCCTGCCGGACCTCCCAGGCCGCGAGCGCCGCCAGCTGCTCGGAGGTGACGTCCTCCGGTATCGGCCTCGGGGCCGGCGTGCGCAGCGGCGGCTGCCAGCCGCTCTCCGGATCCCAGCGGCGTACGACCCTGGCCGGGGCGCCCGCCACCACCGAGTGGTCGGGCACCTCGCCGCGGACCACCGCGCCGGCCGCGACGACGACGTTCCGGCCGATCCGCGCGCCCGGCAGGATCACCGCCCCGGTGCCCAGCCAGCAGCCGGGGCCGATCGAGACCGGCTCGGAGCGGGGCCACTGGCGCCCGATGGGCTCGTGCGGATCGTCGTAGCTGTGGTTCGTCGAGGTGATGTAGACGTACGGACCGCAGTAGGTGTCCGAACCGATGGTGATCGTCGTGTCCGCGATGACATGGCTGCCGCGGCCGAGGACGACGCCGTCGCCGAGGGTCAGCACCGTCTCCGTGCCGAGGTCGAGCCCCGGCAGCATCCCGGCGGTCAGGGTCACCTGCTCGGCGATGATGCAGCACTCGCCGATCTCGATCCACCGCTCGCCGAAGACGGTGCCCTGCGGGAAGGCGAGCCGGGTGCCCGCGCCGAGCCGCCGGAACCGCAGCCGCCCGGGGTGCTCCGCCGTCACCGCGCCCGCCTGCTGCGCCCAGCGCAGGCCGCCCTGGAGTGCGTGGGCGACGACCCGGCGCCGCCAGGCGGTCAGGGATGAGAACGTGTTTCCGTTTCTGGGCACCCCGACACCGTAGTGGGCGGCGTCGCGGCCGGTCGGCGCCGTCCCCTGTGATGTCCGTCATGGGCCCGGCATAGGGTGCGGGCAGAACACCGGTTGGCGCGACACCACCACGGCCGCACGGGCCGTACGGACCCCCAGGAGTGAGACCCCATGGCAGAGGCGTTGATCAAGGCCGTCGGCGGCAAGGAGCCCGACGTCGACCCGACCGCCTTCACGGCCCCGACCTCGGTGGTGCTCGGCGAGGTGACGCTCGGGGCGCGCGCCGGTATCTGGTACCACGCGGTGCTGCGCGCCGACTGCGGCCCCATCACCGTCGGCGAGGACTCCAACGTCCAGGACAACTGCACCGTCCACGTCGACCCCGGCTTCCCCGTCTCCATCGGCGACCGCGTCACGATCGGGCACAACGCCACCGTCCACGGCTGCGTCATCGAGGACGACGTCCTCGTCGGCATGGGCGCGACGGTGCTCAACGGCGCCCGGATCGGCGCGGGTTCGCTGATCGCGGCGCAGGCGCTGGTGCCGCAGGGCATGGAGGTCCCGCCCGGCTCGCTCGTCGCGGGCGTGCCCGCGAAGGTCCGCCGGGCGCTGACCGAGGAGGAGCGGGCAGGCATCCGGCTGAACGCCGAGATGTACCTGCACCTGGCCAAGACCCACGCGGAGGCGTACGAGGACTGACCGCGCCCGTCCCCCGGTGCACCGGGTACGCGACGGAGGGCGGCGCCCGGAACACTCCCGGGTGCCGCCCTCCGTCACGTACGGACGCGTTACGCGCTCACTCCGCCGCGACCGGCTCCCGCGGGGCCTCAGGCGCCGGCTCCGGCTCCGGCTGCCGTCGCGCCTCGGCGGCCGCCTTCCTGGCGCGGTTCCTGATGACGAGCATCGAGGCGACGCCGACGAGGACGGCGAGCACCAGGCCCAGCCAGGAGAAGCGCTTCAGCCACGCCTCGGCGACGATGCCGACGGAGTAGATGACGGCGGTGGTGCCGCCCGCCCAGAGGATGCCGCCGAACACGTTGGCGATGAGGAACTTCCAGTACGGCATCTTCAGGACGCCCGCGAGCGGGCCGGCGAAGATCCGCAGCAGCGCGATGAAGCGGCCGAAGAAGACCGCCCACATGCCCCACTTCTGGAAGGAGCGCTCGGCGAGCGCGATGTTCGCCTCGCTGAAGTGCTTGGGGAACTTCCCCCCGAGCCAGGCGAGCAGCGGCCGGCCGCCCCTCCGGCCGATGGCGTACCCGATCGAGTCGCCGATGATCGCGCCGGCGGTGGCACAGCCGCCCAGCACCCACGGGTTGATGTCGCCGTGCTGCGAGGCGAGCAGGGCCGAGCTGACGAGGACGATCTCGCCGGGGAGCGGGATGCCCAGGCTCTCCAGTCCGATCACCACCCCCACCAGCGCGTAGATGGCGACGGCCGGGATCGTCTCCAGCCACTCCTGGACGTGCAACGCGGGTTCCTCCCGTTGAGCCGACACGGCCCCGGTCGCGGGCCGCTGCGGTGGCGCGCCCCGCGTCGGGCACGCCGGGGCAGCCTACCCGGTCAGCCCGAACGGACCTCGACCGTGGCCCGGAGCCCCGGGTCCGCGGCCGACCGGGCGACGCGCAGCGCCCGCCGCCCGGTGCCGAGGACGAAGCCGCCGACCGCGGTCGACCAGGAGGAGAGGGTGCGGGCGGTGAGGTGGACGGTGACGCGGCGCCGCTCCCCCGCGGCCAGTTCGAGCCGCCGGTAGCCGGCGAGGAGGGAGCGGGGCTGGTCGATGCCGCGCGCGGCGAGGTCGGGCGAGGGGCCGAGATAGATCTGGGGGACGTCGACGCCGGGGCGGTCGCCGGTGTTGCGGACGGTGAAGGTGACGTCGACGCCGCCGCCCTCCCCGGGGGCCGCGGCGAGGTCCTCGTGGGCGAAGCTCGTGTACGACAGGCCGTGCCCGAAGGGGAAGAGCGGGGCGACGCCCTCCTTCTCGTACCAGCGGTGGCCGATGTGGACGCCCTCGGAGTACTCCTCGATCCCGTCCTGCCCCGGGTAGCGGCGCGGGTCGCCGGCGGTCGGGTGGCGGTCCTCGGCGGCGGGGAAGGTCTGGGTGAGCCGGCCGCCGGGGTCGGCGTCGCCGAAGAGCACGGCGGTCGTCGCGGCGGCGCCCTCCTGCCCCGGGTAGTACATCTGGAGGACGGCGGCGGTGCGGTCCAGCCACTCCATGGTGACGGCCGAGGAGGTGTTGAGGACGACGGTCGTCCTCGGGTTGACGGCCGTCACCGCCTCGATGAGGGCCCGCTGGTGCCCGGGGAGCGCGAGGCTCGTCCGGTCCTGGCCCTCGGTGGCGTCCTCGTAGGCGAAGAGGACGACGGCCTCCGCCACGCGCGCGTGCCCGACGGCCTCGGCCGCGTCGGCGGCCCGGTCGGTCCCGGAGACGGCGCGGAGCCGGAACAGCTGCCCGTCCGTGCCGCCCGCCGCGGTGACGGCGAGGGTGTGGTCCCCGGCGGCGAGCCGCAGGGTGACGCGGCGCACGGCGAGGCCGTCGGGGGCGGCGGCGAGCAGTCCGCCGGCGAAGAACTCGGCGACGCCCTGGCGGACCGGGAAGAGTTCGGCCCCGTCGAGGACGACGGTGGGCCGGGTGCCGCTGTAGTGGACGAGGAAGGTCCACTCGTCGGCCTCGGCGGTGGTGAGCGTGGCGGTGCGGCTCCAGGTGGCGCCGGCCTCGACCCGGACGGCGTCGAGGTCCACGGCGGGTACGAGCGGCGGCAGCGGGCGGCCGAAGAGGTCCTCGCCGACGGCGTGGGCGACGGTGGCGCCGGCACCTGCCCGCGCGCGGATCGCGTCGAGGGGGCGGGCGGCGGCGTCGGGGACGACGTGGGCGCTGCCGCCGCCGCTGACGAAGGGGACGGCGGCGGTGGGCCCGATCACGGCGATCGAGCGGGCGGCCGGGCCGGTCAGCGGGAGGGCGGCGCCCTCGTTGCGGAGCAGGGTCGCGCCCGCGGTGGCGACGCGCAGCGCGAGCCGCGCCCCGGAGGCGGCGTCCCGCCCCGGCCGGGACGCGACCGGCTCGTCGAGCAGCCCGAGCCGGTCGCGGACGGCGAGGGCGCGGCGTACGGCCCGGTCGACGGCGGCCTCCGGGATCCGGCCCGCGCGCACCGCCTCGCCGAGCGGGGCGCCGTAGCGGGCGCCGCCGGGCATCTCCATGTCGAGGCCGGCGGTGAGCGCGCCGGCGGTGGTGTGGACGGCGTCCCAGTCGCTCATGACCCAGCCGTCGAAGCCCCAGCGTTCGCGCAGGACCGTGGTGAGGAGGGCGGCGCTCTCGGCCGCGTGGACGCCGCCGACCTTGTTGTACGCGGCCATGACGGCGCCCGCGCCGGCCGCGACGGCGGCCTCGAAGCCGCGCAGCTCGGTCTCGTGGGCGGTCTGGTCGTCGGCGCGGACGTCGACCGAGTCGCGGTCGCGCTCCTGGTTGTTGAGGGCGAAGTGCTTGACGGTGGCGACGAGGCCCTCGGCCTGCACGCCGCGGACGAGTTCGGCGACGAGGTCGGCGGAGAGGAGCGGGTCCTCGGAGAAGGTCTCGAAGTTCCGCCCGGCGTACGGGGTGCGGATCAGGTTGACCATCGGCGCGAGCAGGACGTCCTGGCCGAGCGCGCGCCCCTCGCGGCCCAGCACCCGCCCGTACGCGCGGGCGAGGCCCGGGTCGAAGGCGGCGGCGAGCATCACCGGCGCGGGCAGCGCGGTGGCCGTCCGGCGCACCCGGATCCCGGCGGGCCCGTCGGCGAGCCGCAGCGGCGGGATGCCCAGCCGGGGCACCCCGGGCACGTACCCGGCCTGCCCGAGACCCGCGGGATCGGGAGCCCCGTGGAGAAGGCCGACCTTCTCGTCGAGGGTGAGCCTTGTGAGGAGACCGTCGACCCGGCTTCCGGAAGCGCCGGGAGCGGCCCGTGGCCCCGCGTGGGCGGTCCCCCGGGCGAACGCGACCGTGGCGGCGACGCCGCCCCCGCCGGCCAGCGCCAGCAGCACCGCCCGCCGGGACAACCGGCCCCGGCCGCCCCGCACGCGCGCGTGAACCCGGCCCGACGCGCCCGAAGCGCCCGAAGCAGGGCCGGCGGCGCCCGGTGCGCCGAAGGCCCGGGGCGTGTCCGCGCCTTCCGTGGCGGGGCGTTCGGGGTGGGCGGAGGGTGTCGGCTCGTCCGGCATGCGGCGGCTCCTCGGGGCGGACGGCCGGCCGCCTGCCGGTCCGGCCCGTGCCCGCAGTGTGCGGGACCGTCCGGCCGCTTCCGGGTCGCCGCCCCGGGACGCGACCGCCCCCGCACCCGAAGGGAGGGTGCGGGGGCGGGGAGGCGGTGCCTACCGGCGGCTCACTTGCCGAAGCCGTTGGGCCGCAGCGTCCACAGGACGGTCATCTCGCCGGTGACGGCGCCGTCCTCGCGGGTGATGTCGATGCGGACCGGGAACTCGGGGCGCTCTCCGGCGTCGAGCTCGGCGACGACGTCGGCGATCGGGCGGCCGAGGGTGGCCGTCGCGGTGACGACGCCCATGGCGAGCTTCTTGTAGGCGATCTCCGCGTTGACGGCGAGCGGCACGGCGCGGCCGAGCTGGTCGCCGAAGGCGGCGAGGACGATGGCGCCGCTGGCGGACTCGGCGAGGGTGAACATCGCGCCGGCGTGCGGGCCGCCCACGTGGTTGTGGTACGCGGGCTGGTCGGGCAGGCGCACGACGGCGCGCTCGGCGGTGGTCTCCAGGAACTCCAGGTTGAGGGTTCCCGCCATGGGGACCGTGGCGGCGAGCATCTCGCCGACGGACTTCTGGTCTGCGCTCATGGGCCGTGATGTTACCCGCGAGTAGAACTCTTGGCCATGCCTTCCCGGACCGAACCGTGACCGCCCCGGGCGGGGCCGGGCGTGGCCGGGCCCGCGCCGCCCCTCTATCGTTACGGCCCATGTGGCCAGGACAGCAGCCGCCCGGGGGCGAGCAGAACCCGCAGGACCAGAACCAGAACCCGTACCAGCAGCCGGGGTACCAGCAGCCGAACCCGTACCAGCAGCCGACGCAGCCGGGGTTCCCGCAGCAGGGCGGCTACCCGCAGTACCCGCAGCAGGGATACGCGCAGCCCAACCCGTACCAGCAGCCGACCGTGCCGCAGTACCAGGTGCCCGGCCCGGTCCCGCCGCAGGGCCCGGGCGGCGGCCGCAAGCGGACCACGCTCGTCGCGATCGTCGCCGCCACGGCCGTGGTCGTCGCCGGCGGCGTGACCGCCTTCCTCGTCATGGGCGAGGACGAGGGCGGGAAGGACGTCGCCGGCAAGCCGACGGCCGGCTCCTCCGCGCCCTCCTCCCCCGCGACCGCGTCGAGCGAGCCCTCGCAGGCGCCGACCTCCGAGATCGACAACCCGCGCGGCGCCGGCGAGGAGTACCAGCCGACGATCCCCGGCTGGAAGGTCGTCCACAACCCCTCGTACGGCACGCTCTTCGACGTGCCGCCGGAGTGGGAGGTCGGCAAGCCGACCATGAGCGTGGGCTTCGAGGACGCGAAGAAGGGCGACGGCAGCCCGCTCGTCGTCATGTCCGGACCCGCCGACTTCAAGAGCCAGTGGTGCGCCTTCGACTCGGACAAGAACGGCAGTCCCGAGTACTCGGGACTGGCGGGCGCCGGCACGAAGGGCGCCCAGGGCGCCAAGGACGCCGCCTCCGCCGCGCGCGGCCAGGCCGGCATGTGGGTGTGGGCCGCGTTCGCGCAGCACATGCCGGAGAAGACCATCAAGATCACCAACCCCGTCCCGTACACCACGGCGTCCGGCCTCAAGGGGAGCATGGCCACGGCCGTCGCCCCCGGCGTGAAGAAGCGCAACAAGTGCGAGACCGACGGCAAGTCGATGGCCTTCAGCTTCCTCAACGCCAAGAACGACCTCTCGACCTTCGTGCTCTACGCGGCGGACGGCGTGAAGGACGAGCTCCCGGACGCGACGATGCGGAAGATCCTCTCCACGGTCCGCCTCACGCCGAGCTCCTGAGCGTCCGGCGAGGACGTAATCGGTTTGGCAGGAAGGGGAGGCGGCGGGGATAGTCCCCCAGTGACGAAACGCTCCGCCTCCCCCCGCGCCACCCGCCGCCCCGCGTGGGCCGGCCGCAACTACGTGCTGCTCACCGCCGCCACCATCGTGACGAGCCTGGGTGCGAACGGCGCCCTGATCGCCACCACCTGGGCCGTCTTCGAGTCCGGCGGCGACGCGGGCGACGTGGGCCTCGTCGCCATGGCTCGCTTCCTGCCGCTCGTGCTCTTCCTGCTCATAGGCGGCGCGGTCGCCGACCGCTTCCCCCGGCACCGCGTGATGGTCGCCGCGAACACGATGAACTTCGTCTCCCAGGCGGTCTTCGCGGCGCTTGTCCTCTCCGGCACCGCCGAGATCTGGCAGATGATGGTGCTCACCGGGCTCTGCGGTGCCGGGCAGGCCTTCTTCAACCCGGCGGCCGAGGGCATGCTCATGTCCAGCGTCTCGGGCGAGCAGGCGAGCCGGGCCTTCGCCTTCTACCGGATGGCGATGCACGGCGCGGGCATCGGCGGCGCCGCGCTCGGCGGCGCGCTCGTCGCCTTCGTCGGTGCCGGCTGGGTCCTCGCCGTCGACGCCGCCGCCTTCGCCGTGGCCGCCGCCCTGCGCGCCTTCCTCGACGTCAGCGGCATCCCGGAGCGCAAGCCCGGCGGCGGGCTCCTGTCCGATCTGCGCGAGGGCTGGCAGGAGTTCGTCGGCCGCCCGTGGCTGTGGTCGATCGTCGCCCAGTTCTCCGTCGTCGTCGGGCTCATCGGCGCGGTCGAGTCGGTGTACGGACCGCTGGTCGCCCGGGACGAGCTCGGCGGCGCCCGCCCCTGGGGCATCGCGCTCGCGGGGTACGGCGTGGGCACGGTCGTCGGCGCGATCCTGATGACCCGGTGGAAGCCGCGCCGGATGCTCCTCGTCGGCACCCTCGGCGTCTTCCCGATCGCGCTGCCCTCGGCGGCGCTCGCCGTCCCGCTGCCCGCGATCGGGCTCACGGCCGTGATGTTCGCCAGCGGCGTGGCGATGGAGATCTTCGGCGTCTCCTGGATGACCACGCTGCACCAGGAGATCCCGGAGGAGAAGCTGTCCCGGGTCTCCGCCTACGACTGGTTCGGCTCCACCGCGCTGCTGCCCCTGACGACCGCCCTCGCCGGACCGTCCGAGACGGCCTTCGGCCGGACGGCCTCGCTGTGGGGCGCGGCGGCCCTGATGACCCTGGTCACCGCGCTCGTCCTGTTCGTCCCCGACGTCCGCAACCTGACGCGGCGTCCGCACCGGGAGGAGCCCGCGGCGGGCGGCGGCACGACGCCCGCCGCCGTCCCCGCGCAGGGCGGCGCGTCAGCCGATGCCGAAGGCGCCCTCGGGCGGCGCGGGTGACCCGACGGCCTCCGCGTCGCCGACCGGGGCCGCGTCCCCGGTGAACCGCGCCAGCGCCTCCCCGTGCTCCACCCGCGCGGGGAAGGCGTCCGCGGCCGCCCGGCGGGTCAGCCCGGCCACGTCGAGCGCCTCGTCGGAGGCGACCAGGACCGCGTTCCCGAACCGCCGGCCGCGCAGCACCGCCGGCTCGGCGATCAGCGCGAGCTCGGGGAAGACCGCCGCGAAGGTGGCGAGCTGGCCCCGGAGGAAACCGAACGGCGCCCCGTCGGCGAGGTTGGCCGCGTAGATCCCGCCCGGGCGCAGCACCCGCCGGACCTCCCGGGCGTACGTGAGCGAGGTCAGGTGCGCGGGGACCCGCGAGCCGCCGAAGACGTCGCCGACGATCAGGTCGGCGGAGGCGGTGGGCGCCGCCTCCAGCCAGGCGCGGGCGTCGGCCATGTGCACGGTGACGCCGGAGCCGTCCGGCAGCGGCAGGTGCTCGGCGACGAGCGCGACGAGCCCGCCGTCGGCCTCGACGACGTCCTGGCGCGACCCGGGCCGGGTGACGGAGACGTACCGGGGCAGCGAGAGCGCCCCGCCGCCGAGGTGGAGCACGTCCAGCGGCGCCCCCTCGTCGGCGGCCACGTCGACGACGTGCCCGAGCCGGCGGGCGTACTCGAACTCCAGGTGGCCGGGCTCGTCGAGGTCGACGTACGACTGCGGCGCCCCGTCGACGGTGAGCAGCCAGGCCCGCTCCCGGTCCACGTCGGGCATGAGGCGCGCGGTGCCGTGGTCGACCTCGCGGAGGACGGGAATCTGCTCGTTCACCCCTTCATTGTCCTCCCGCGCGGATCATGCTCGCGCAGCCGCCCGGCGCGGTCCCCGGCAGGGTGGATCACAGGTGCCTGAGGGCCTCGCGGACGGAGAGCGGGGAGAGGAGGGAGCGGTTGTCGGCGACGAAGGCGCGCACCTCGCCCGGGGCGGTCCTGCCGTACTCGCGCAGGCTCCAGCCGATGGCCTTGCGCAGGAAGAAGTCGGTGTCGGAGGCGCGCCGCAGGCAGTACGCGAAGAGCCGGTCGGCGTCCGTGTCCTCCTTGAAGCGCAGCTGGTGGAGGAGGGCGGTGCGGGCGGTCCACAGGTCCTCGTCGTCGATCCACCGGTCCATCTCGGCGCCGAGCGCCGGGTCGGCGGCGACGAGTCCGCCGACGACGTGGGCGGCGAGGTGGTCGACGGTGTCCCACCAGGAGACCGTGGTCACGAGCCGCCGGGCGACGGGCAGGAAGCCGGACGAGCACCGCTTCACGTGGCGGCGCAGGTAGTCGACGGCGAAGTAGTGGTACTCGCGCTCGGGGAGCGCGAAGCAGCGCAGCGCGACGGCCGCGCAGTCGTCCTCGCCGGGCCGCGGGGTGCCGTCGAGGACGGTGCGGGAGAGGGCGCGGCGCTCCGGCGTCCGGATGCCGAGGAAGGGCGCCACGCCCTTCATGTACGCGACCATCTCCTGCGCCCGGAAGGGGTTCCCGGCGGCGGGGTAGAGCGTGGTGAGCCGGCCGAGGACGGTGTCGGCGAGCTCGCTGCGGGGGACGTCGTGCGGGAGCGGCCCGGGGACGTCGTACGGAGGCTGACCCGGCCCGGGGTCGAGCGGCCGGCCGGGGTCGGACATGGCGCACATTACGGCGATCATACGGAGGTCTCCGCTACTCTCCCCGGATGCTCGCTCCCGTGCCCCGGCCGACGGACCCGTTCGCCGTCCGCTGCTCCCGGGCCCTGCTCTCGCCCCGCTCGCGCCTCGCGCTGCTCGCGCTCGTCCTGCTGACCGCCGGCACCCTGGTGGTGCTGTACGAGCCGCAGCGCCTGCTGGCCTCGGGGTGGCCGCGGACGGACGGCGCGGGCGCGGGCGCGGTGCTGCTGTTCGGTCTGGCGTACGGGCTGTGCACGGCGGCGTTCGTGCCGCGCCCGGTGCTGAACCTCGCGGCGGGGGCGCTCTTCGGTTCCGCGTACGGGCTGACGGCGGCGGTGGCGGGGACGGTGCTCGGCGCGGGCATCTCGTTCACGCTGGGCCGGGTGCTCGGCCAGGACGCGCTGCGGCCGCTCCTCAAGGGGCGCTGGCTGCGGGCGGCGGACGGGCAGCTGAGCCGGCACGGCTTCCGCTCGATGCTGGCGGTCCGGCTCTTCCCCGGCGTGCCGTTCGCCGCGGCCAACTACTGCGCGGCGGTCTCGCGGATGGGGTACGTGCCGTTCCTGCTGGCGACGGCGATCGGCACGGTGCCGAACACGGCGGCGTACGTGGTGGCCGGCGCCCAGGCGGGCGAGCCCGGTTCGCCGGCGTTCCTGTTCTCGGCCGGTTTCATCGTGGTGTCGGGGCTCGCCGCGGCGGCGGTCGCCTGGCGGAAGCGGCACGCGCTGCGCCGGCCGCCGGTGCCCGCGACCGCCGACGCCACCTGATCACGGACACGTCACCTTGGGGCGGTACGCTGCGCTCGACCTTCTGACCGCACACGTACATACGGGACGGCCCAAGCCCCATGAGTTGGTTCGAATCGTTCATCCTCGGACTCGTCCAGGGGCTGACGGAGTTCCTTCCCATCTCCTCCAGCGCACATCTCCGGCTCACCGCCGCCTTCGCCGGCTGGGAGGACCCGGGCGCGGCCTTCACGGCGATCACGCAGATCGGCACGGAGACCGCCGTCCTGATCTACTTCCGCAAGGACATCGGCAGGATCCTCTCGGCGTGGTTCCGCTCCCTGACGGACAAGTCGATGCGCTCCGACCACGACGCCCAGATGGGCTGGCTGGTGATCGTCGGCTCCATCCCGATCGGCGTCCTCGGCGTCACGCTCAAGGACCAGATCGAGGGCCCCTTCCGTGACCTGCGGCTCATCGCCACCACGCTCATCGTCATGGGCATCGTCCTCGGCATCGCCGACCGGCTCGCCGCCCGCGACGAGATCGGCGGCCGCCACCGGGTGGTGCGGGAGCGCAAGACGCTGAAGGACCTCGGCGTCCGCGACGGCCTGATCTTCGGCTTCTGCCAGGCGATGGCGCTCATCCCGGGCGTCTCCCGCTCGGGCGCGACGATCTCCGGCGGTCTGCTGATGGGCTACACCCGCGAGTCCGCCGCCCGCTACTCGTTCCTCCTGGCGATCCCCGCCGTGCTCGCGTCGGGCGTCTTCGAGCTGAAGGACGCGACCGAGGGCGGGCACGTCTCCTGGGGTCCGACGATCTTCGCGACGATCGTCGCCTTCGGCGTGGGCTACGCGGTGATCGCCTGGTTCATGAAGTTCATCACCACCAAGTCCTTCATGCCGTTCGTGTACTACCGCATCGCGCTGGGCGTCCTGCTGTTCGTCCTGGTCGGCACGGACGTCCTCAGCCCGCACGCGGGCGAGTCCGGCGAATAGCCCGGGGCAGAAGGGCCCGTACAGCCTCCGCTGTACGGGCCCTTTCCCGTTCCCCGCCCCGGCCGAGCGGGTGCGCGCCCGTCCCGTGCGCCGCACGCACTCCCGTACGCCGCCCTCGCATGCCTCGGGCGACGGCCGCGCCCGCTTGCCGCACCCCCCGACACTCCCTAGCGTCACGCACCGTAGTCGTCGTATGCGTACAGTGAGCATGGGAGTTCGATGAAGAAGGTTCTGTGGCGCCCGGTCGCGTTCGCGGCGGCGCTGGCCGTCCTGCCGCTCGCGGCCGTGTCGGCCGAGGCGAAACCCCCGACCCGGGCACCGCTGTCCGCCGACGCCCTGGCGGCGATGACGCCGGAGCGCCAGGGCGAGGTCCTGGAGCCGCTGCGGCTCGTGGCCGACGCCGCGGCCCGGGTGGGCCGGAGCAGCCAGGCGGACGTCTACACCCAGGTCGAGATGGCCCCCGACTACCGGTCCGTCAACGTCTACCTCACCGACCCGGCCCGGCGCGCGGCCTTCGTCGACGCGGTGCGCGCGGCGAACCCGAAGGCCGACACGGGTCTGCTGAACGTGCGCCGCGGCGCGAAGTCCCGGCAGCAGCTCAGGAAGGAGATGAAGGCGCTCCTCGACCGGCGCGACCTGCCGTTCACGGTCGAACGGGCGCACAGCACGGTCGACGGCGGCGCGATCGAACTCGGCGTGGACGACACGAAGGCCGCGGAGGCGTACCTCGCCCGCCCGGCCGTCGCCCAGGAGCGCGCGGACGCGGGGGCGACGCCCGTCCGCGTCCGCCACTCGCCCGCGATGGTGCCGCTCTCCCGCTGGGACGACAGCCCGCCGTTCTTCGCCGGGGCCGCGCTCGGACCCGTGAGCCCGGGCGGGCGGACGACGTGCACCACCGGCATTCCGGCCATCAGCACCGTGGACCGGCGTGAGTGGATCGTCACGGCCGGCCACTGCTACGACCTCGACGAACTCGTCACCACCGCCGGCGGCAGGCAGGTCGGCCGGGTCAGGGCCAAGCTGGCCGACATCGACTCGGCGTTCATCGAAGCGACCGCGAGCCGGTACACCTGGGACGGCACCGACGCCCAGGGGTACAGCCGCTACCTCAACGGCACGCGGAACATCGCGGTGGGCGACTTCACCTGCCAGCTCGGCTACGGCTCCAAGGTCGTCTGCAACATCCGCACCGAGCAGGCCGGCGACGCCGGCTGGGTCCTGAACGGGAACTCGGTCTTCGGCAGCATCGGCGTCCCGCACAACGGGGGCTGGGTCTCGCAGCAGGGCGACAGCGGCGGCCCCGTGATCACCGTCAACGACTCGGTGTCGCGGCAGCTGAACGGGATGGTGGCGGCCGGCTTCGGCTGCACGCACGCCGAGGGCTACCCCATCTGCCTCAGGGCCGTGGGCTGGATCGACGTGCACGACGTGTTCGAACGGTTCGCCCTCACCCTCGCCCCCATGGTGCATCCCGCGGGCGACGGGACGACCGGCGTGAAGCCCCGCGTCTCGTAGTCCGTCAGCGCTGGTAGGGCACCCGGGCGATCTCCCTGACACCGCCGAGGGTGCCCCACTCGTTCTTCCCGAGCCGGGTCAGCGGGCGCATCCGGGTGATCTCGGGATGGCCGTCGTCCAGGAACGCCTCGTCGACGGCGACGTGCACGACCCGGCCGAAGACCACGGTCGAGTCGCCGATCCGGAGCGTGCTGTGCAGCTCGCACTCCAGGGCCACCGGGGACGCGGCCACGCGGGGCGCCTTCACCCGGCGGCCCGGCTCGCGCTCCACCCCGCAGGCGTCGAACTCGCTCGTGCCGCGCGGGAAGTCCGTGGCCGTCGCGTTGATCTGCTCGAAGAGCCCCTCGGGGGCGAGGTTCACCACGAACTCGCCGGTCTCCTCCACGTTGCGCAGCGAGTCCTTCCGGCCGACGGAGGTGAACTGCACGACCGGCGGGTTCACCGAGGCGATGGTGAAGAAGGAGTGCGGGGCGAGGTTGTCCGTGCCGTCGGCGGCGCGGGTGGAGACCCAGGCGATCGGCCGGGGCACGACCGTCGCGGTCAGCAGCCGGTAGACGGCGGTGGGGTCGGTCAGAGCGGGGTCGACGTCGATGCGCATCCGGCCAGTATGACCGTGGCCCGGGACGGGACGGCGGGCGCACGCCTCTTGGCGCCGTGCGCCCGCTGCCCGACACTGAGGCGATGACGCAGCGCGTGGACCTCGCGAACGTGATGGACCGGCTCGCCGTCGACGACCTGGTCACCGGGTACGCGGCGGCCGTGGACGACGCCGACTGGCCCGGCTACCGCGCCCTCTTCACCCCGGACGGACGCGCCGACTACTCCGGCTCCGGCGGCATCGAGGGGCCCGCCGCGGAGGTCGCCGACTGGCTGGCGGCGACGATGACCCTCTTCCCGGTGCGCCAGCACCTGATCGTCAACCGCCGGGTGACCCTGCTCCGGCCCGGCGGCTACGCGGAGACCGGCGACGGGGCCGAGGTCCGCGCCGACTACGTCAACCCGATGCGGATGGCCTCCGGCGACGACTTCGTCTGCGGCGGCCGGTACGCCTTCACGGCCCGCCGCACCGCGGACGGCTGGCGGCTGCGCTCGGTCGTCGTGGAGGAGCGCTGGCGCCGGCTGCCCTGACCGGGCGCAGACTGGAGGCGACGGGCGGGAGGCACACGATGCGGAACCCCCTGGGGCGCGTGAGGCCGGTGCGGTCGCTGCTCGCCGTCGTGTGCGGCGCGCTGCCGGCGCTCGCCTTCCCCGCGCCCGGGCTCTGGTGGTGGGCGTACGTCTGCCTGGTGCCCTGGCTGCTGCTCGTCCGTACGGCTCCGAGCGCGCGCCGGGCGGCCCTGGACGGCTGGTGCGGCGGTGTCGGCTTCCTGCTGGCCGTGCACCACTGGCTGCTGCCGAGCGTCCATGTGTTCCTGCTGGTGATGGCGGTGCTCCTGGGACTGCTCTGGGCGCCCTGGGGCGTGCTCGTACGGGCGCTGCTCGGCGGGGCTCCGACTCCGGCGCGGGCCGCCGTGGCGCTGTGCGCGGTGCCGTCGGGGTGGCTGCTGATCGAATTGGTGCGGTCGTGGGAGGGGCTCGGCGGCCCGTGGGGGCTGCTCGGCGCGAGCCAGTGGGAGGTGCCGGCAGCGCTGCGGCTCGCCTCGGTGGGCGGGGTGTGGCTGGTGAGCCTCCTGGTGGTGGCGGTGAACACGGCGGTGGTGCTGCTCGTCGCCGTGCCGGGGCTGAGGTCGGTGGGGGTGGCGGGGCTCGCCGCGTGCGCCCTGGTGGCGGGGACGGCGGCGTGGGGCGTCGGGCCGCCGCGGCCGTCCGGGGCGGTGCGGGTGGCGATGGTGCAGCCGGGGGTGCACGGCGGGCCGGAGGGCGCCGAGCGGCGCCTGGACCGGGCCGTGGAGCTGACGCGCGGCCTCGCCGGGCAGCGGCTCGACCTGGTGGTGTGGGGCGAGAGCGGGGTGGGCCGGGACCCGGCCGGGGATCCGGCGCTGACGGCCCGGCTGACCGCGCTCGCGCGGACGGTCGACGCGCCGCTCCTGGTGAACGTGGACGCGCGCCGGGCGGACCGCCCCGGCATCTACAAGAGCGCGCTGCTGTTCGCGCCGGACGGACCGACCGGTGACCGGTACGACAAGATGCGGCTGGTGCCGTTCGGCGAGTACGTGCCGGCGCGGGCGCTGCTCGGCTGGGCGACCTCGGTGGGGAAGGCGGCCGAGGAGGACCGGCGGCGGGGCACGGCGCCGGCGGTGATGGCGCTGCCCGGCGCGGGGCGGCCGGCGGTCGGGCCGCTGGTCTGCTTCGAGTCCGCGTTCCCCGACATGGGCCGGCGGCTCGCCCGGGACGGGGCGGACGTGATCGTCGTCCAGTCCTCGACCAGCACCTTCCAGGGCAGCTGGGCGCCGGCGCAGCACGCCTCGCTCGCGGCGCTGCGGGCGGCGGAGACCGGCCGTCCCGTGGTGCACGCGACGCTGACCGGGGTCAGCGCCGCGTACGGCCCCGACGGCCGGCGCGTGGGACCGTCCGTCGGCACCGGCGCGAGCACCGCCGTCGTCCGCGAACTGCCGCTGTCGGGGACGACGACGGCGTACGTCCGCTGGGGCGACTGGCCGCTGTACGGCGCCTGCGCCGTGATCGGGGCGGTGTGCGCGGCGGCGGGGGCCGGGGCGCTCAGGAGGCCTGCTCCAGGACGTCCCGGACGACGCGCTCGCACAGGGCGTGGGTGAGCAGCGCGTCGCGGGCGCTGAGGACGGTGCCGTCGCGGACGGCGTCGAGGAAGGCGTGGACGGCCTGCTCGATGCCCCGCTGGCGGGCGACCGGGACCCAGTCGCCGCGGCGGCGGACGCTCGGCTGGCCCTTGTGGTCGACGATCTCGGCGAGGTTGAGGACCTGGCGCTTGGTGTCCTGGCCGGAGACCTCCAGGACCTCCTCGGTGGAGCCGTTCATCCGGTTCATCATGCCGATGGCGGTGAAGCCGTCGCCGGAGAGCTGGAGCACCACGTGGTGCAGGAGGCCGTCGCGGATCCGGGCCCGGACGTCGATGTGGTCGGCCTCGCCGGGGAGGAGGAAGCGAAGGGTGTCGACGACGTGGATGAAGTCGTCGAGGACGAAGGTGCGCGGGTCCTCGGGGAGCCCGATGCGGTTCTTCTGCATCAGGATCAGCTCGCGCGGGTGGTCGAGGCACTGGGCGTAGCCGGGGGCGAGGCGCCGGTTGAAGCCGACGGCGAGGGAGACCCCGCGCTTCTCGGCCAGTTCGACGATCCGCTCGGAGTCGGCGTACTCGTAGGCGATCGGCTTGTCGACGTAGGTGGGGACGCCGGCGTCGATGAGGCGGCCGGCGATCTCGGCGTGGGCGGCGGTGGAGGCGTGCACGAAGGCCGCGTCGAGTCCGGTGGCGAGCAGCGCGTCGAGGTCCCGGTGGCGGCGGGCGGCCGGCACGTGGAAGGTGTCGGCGACGCGGTCCAGGGTGGCCGGGGTGCGGGTCTGGAGGTGGAGTTCGACCCCGGGGAGGGTGGCGAGGACGGGCAGGTACGCCTTCTGCGCGATGTCGCCGAGTCCGATGCAGCCGATCTTCACGGGGTCTCTCCCTCTGCGGTGGTCCGACGGCCCGTGGCACGGGGGCCGTTCGCGCTGGTCAGCTTACGCGGGAGGGCTCGGCGACCGGGGGCCGCCAGTCGGCGATGCCGTCGAAGCCGCGCAGGACGAATCCGGGGCCGAAGCGGGAGACCGTCCGCACGAGCGTGTCGCGCAGGGCGACGGCCGGGCGGGCCGACACGAGGGTGAGGGCGCCGGTGCGGGCCGCCTTGCGGACCAGGGCGGTGGTGCGGGGCAGCCGGTCGGCGGTGTACGCGGCGAGCGCCGGCCCCGGGTCGAACGCGGCCGGGACGCGGGCGTGGTGGGCGAGGACGACGGCGTCCTCGACGGCCTGGTTCCCGCCCTGTCCGAGGGTGGGCATCATGGCGTGCGCCGCGTCGCCGAGGAGCACGGTACGGCCCTGGTGGAAGGCGGGCAGCGGGTCGGTGAGGTGGTGGACGTCGTGGCGCAGCACCCCCGCGGGGTCGGCGGCGGCGAGGATCTCGGGCACGGGGTGGTGCCAGTCGCCGAAGAGCCGGCGGAGTTCGGCGAGTTCGCCGTCGGGCGCGTGGGATCCGGCGGGCGCGGCGGCCATGGCGTAGGAGTAGATCCGGCCGTCCTTGAGGGGCTGGGTGCCCCAGATGCGGCCGCGGCCCCAGGTCTCGTGCGGGGCGAAGGGGCGGTCGGGGGCGGGGACGACGATCCGCCAGGTGGTGCAGCCGGAGTAGCGCGGTCCGGGGTGGCCGGGGAAGAGCGTCGTCCGGGCGGCGGAGCGGATGCCGTCGGCGGCGACGGCGAGTTCGGCCTCCAGGTCGCCGTCGGGGGTGGTGACGCGGGCGGGGGTCCGGGCGTCGCCGGGGTGGGCGAGGGCGGCGGGCGTGCCGGTGCGGACGGCCTCCGGCGGGAGGGCGGAGGTGAGGATCTCGACGAGGGTGGCGCGGTGGAGGAGGACGAGGGGGTCGCCGAAGCGCTCGGCGGCGGCGCGGGCGTCGGTGCGGGCGAGCCAGCGGCCGTCGGGGGAGCGCATGCCGCCGTCGCCCTGCCAGGCGGCGAGGTCGCGGACGCGGTCGCCGAGGCCGAGGGTGTCGAGGGCGCGCAGGGCGTTGGGGGCGAGGCCGATGCCGGCGCCGACGGGGGCGAGGCCGGCGGCGCGTTCCAGGACGGTGACGTCCCAGCCGCGCCGGTGGAGGCCGACGGCCGCGGTGAGGCCGCCGATGCCCGCTCCCAGGACGACGGCGCGGTGCTGTGTCATGACTGCTCCCTCGGTGCGACGGCTGCGCCGCGGGCTGCGGAGGCCCCCGCGAACTACAGCTGTAGTAGCCGGACACCACGACCGTACTACAGCTGTAGTCACGACGGAAGCGGGGGAGGCGGAGGGGGCGCCCCCATGACCTAGGTTGGTCCCCATGACCCCGCACACCCCCGCCCCGGACCCCGCCCCGACCCGCGCCGAGCGGATCGGCGACGCGGCCCTCGACCTGCTGGTGGAGCGCGGGATGCGGGGGCTCACCCACCGCGCGGTGGACGAGCGGGCCGGACTGCCGCAGGGCTCCACCTCCAACCACGCGCGCACCCGCCAGGCCCTCCTGGAGACGGCCGTGCGCCGCCAGGCCGAGCGCGAGGCGCGGGTCCTCGCCCCGGACGAGCTGCCGCCGCCGGGCGCGAGCCCCGAGCTCCTCGCGGACGCCCTCGCGCTCGCCCTGCACCGCTATCTGACCGACCACCGCTCGCTGCTCGTCTCCCGCTACGAGCTGGCCCTGGAGGCGACCCGCCGCCCCGAGCTGCGCGGCTTCTTCGACCGCGCCGGCGCCGCCTTCCACGGCCCGGTGATCGCGATGATGCGCGGCGCCGGCTCGCCCTCCCCGGAGCGGCACGCCCTCTCGGTGATCGCCTGGTGCGAGGGGCTGATGTTCTCCTGCGCCGCCGGCTCCTTCCACGCCGCCGTGCCCAGCCGCGGGGAGCTGCGGACCGGCTTCGACGAGCTGCTGCGCGGCATGCTCACCGGTCCGTCGCGCTGAAAGCGCTGGCGCGCCGCCGCGCGCCTCCGCCACGATTCCCCGCATGACCATCGATCACACGGCAGCACCCGAGCGCGTCGTACCCTCCACCACCGCGGACGAGCGCCAGGCCCTGGAGCAGTGGCTCGACTACCACCGTGCGACCCTGGCGACGAAGTGCGCCGGCCTCACCGAGGAGCAGGTGCGCACCACCTCCGCCCCGCCCTCCGACCTGAGCCTCCTCGGCCTCGTCCGGCACATGGCCGAGGTCGAGCGCGGCTGGTTCCGCAAGGTCCTCGCCGGCGAGGAGACCGGCTGGCTGTACGCCACCGACGAGGACTACGACCGGGACATCCACGCCACCGAGGAGGACACCTACGCGGAGGCGTACGCCACCTGGCAGGGCGAGATCGCCCACGCCCGCGAGGTCGCGGCCGAGCGGTCCCTGGACGACCTCGGAGCCGGCGTCCACCGCAGCGGCGAACTGTTCAACCTGCGCTGGATCTACCTCCACATGATCGAGGAGTACGCGCGGCACAACGGACACGCCGACCTCCTGCGCGAACGGATCGACGGCGCCACCGGCGACTGACCCGCCCGGTCAAGGAGGGTGACCGGCCGCTCACCCGTGCGGGGCATTCCCCGCCGGTAGGGGTTCGAAGACCGGCACCGGACCAGCAGAGTGGCGCGGGTGCAAGGAACCCGAACCCCCGCGCGGCTGCTGGCCGGTGCCGCCGTCGCCGTCGCCCTGACCGGGTGCGTCGCCGTCGACGGCCCGCCCCCGGCGCCCGCGCCGTCCCCCGCGCCCGCCACCGACCCCGCACGCCCCGCCCAGGACGTGGAGCCGCAGATCGTCCTCCAGGGACCGGCCCGGGAGGCCCTCGAAGCGGCGCTCCCGGCACCGGCCCGGAGCGCGGCCGCGCCGCGTGGCGAGACCCGTCGCACCACCGGGCACGCGGCCCCGTCCCGGACCGCGACCGCGCCCCCCGCGGCCTCCTCCCCCTCCCCCACCGCCGCCCGGCCCACCGCCGGGCACCTGGCGCGGGTGCCGCCGCCCGCCGCGCCGGAGGTCCGGGAGCTGGAGCGGCTGGCCGAGCGGCTGCGGAAGGCGCCGCCGGTCACCGGGAAGGACGTCTGCGAGCTCGGCGAGCGGTACGCCGCCCTGGACCCCGCCGGCGTCCACGGCGGGCTGTGCCGGGGCGCGTACGAGCGCTGAGGCGGCACGGGGCGCGGGCTCAGCCTTCGCGGAGCCGCCGGTCGAGGCGGTCGATGGCGGCCCGCACCCCCTGGCCGTACCGGTCGTCGTCGAGGGCGTCCGAGGCGGCGCGGGCCCGCTCCAGGTGGGCCCGCGCGGCGTCCGGCCTGCTCAGCTTGGCGTAGTCCGCGGCGAGGTCGAGGTGGAGCTTGGGGTAGAGGGCGCGCAGGGCGGCCGCCGAGTCGTGCGCGGCGAGCCGCCCGTCCTCCAGGCCCTCGGCGGCGCTGAGGGCGCGCAGGTCCCAGGCGAGCTCGGTGTCGGGGTCGTCCTGGGTGTCGGCCAGATAGTGGGCGAGGGTGCAGCGGTGCAGGGGGTCCCCGTCGGGGCCGAGCTGCTGCCACAGGGCCCCGAGGCGGTTGCGCGCCTCTTCCCGGTCTCCGCCGTGGAGGAGCATCCTGGCCTGGCCGATCCTGGTCAGGACCCCCTCGTCCGACGTCCGCTGCTGCTCGGTCACCGCGGCCTCCCGGCGCTCACCCTGCGTGGAGATCCGACGCTAACCGGCGACGGCCCCGATCGCGCCGAGGCTCAGCCGAGGTCGGGGATGCGCCAGTCGATCGGCTCGTGGCCCTGGGCGGCGACGGCCGCGTCGATCCGGGTGAACGGCTGGGAGCCGAAGAACTTCTTCGCCGACAGCGGCGAGGGGTGGGCGCCCTTCACCACGATGTGCCGCTCCTCGTCGATGAGCGGCAGCTTCTTCTGGGCGTAGTTGCCCCACAGGACGAAGACGGCCGGGTCCGGGCGGGAGGCGACGGCCGTGATGACGGCGTCGGTGAACTTCTCCCAGCCCTTGCCCTTGTGCGAGTTCGCCTCGCCGGCGCGGACGGTGAGGACCGCGTTGAGCAGCAGGACGCCCTGCTCGGCCCACGGCATCAGATAGCCGTTGTCCGGGATCGGGTGGCCGAGCTCGGCGTGCATCTCCTTGT
Organism: Streptomyces sp. NPDC047974; assembly: GCF_040653375.1. NCBI lineage: Bacteria > Bacillati > Actinomycetota > Actinomycetes > Kitasatosporales > Streptomycetaceae > Streptomyces > Streptomyces sp. NPDC047974. The sequence goes on along the minus strand of NZ_JBEZNU010000023.1, from coordinate 28,926 downwards.
AGATGTTCCGCAGCGACGGCGGCGTCTTCACGCCGGGGCGGACGGAGAAGCACAGGCCGTGGCCCTGACCCTCGCCGTGGTACGGGTCCTGACCGAGGATCAGGACCTTCACCCGGTCGTACGGGGTGGCGGACAGCGCCGCGAAGACCTCGTCCTTCGGCGGGTAGACCGGCCCGGCGGCCCGCTCCTGCTCGACGAACTCGGCGAGCTGGGCGAAGTACGGCTTGTCCAGCTCCTCGCCGAGGACGCCCCGCCAGGACTCGGGCAGCATGTTGATGTCGGTCACGGTCCACAACCTCCGGTGGTTCGGCAGTTCCGGATACGGAACCTACCGGGGCCCACTGACAACGGGCCCCGGCGGCCCTCCGTACGCCGACTACCAGCTGGCCCGGCGGTGCAGCTCCCACAGCTGCATGACGGTCTGCGGGTCGAGCGCGCGCTCGCCGCCGCCGATGTCCTCGCGGGCGGCGATGTACAGCTTGCCCTGCCACAGCGGCAGCAGCCGGACGTCCTCGACCATGATCGCCTGGGCCTCCTCGAACTCGTCGGTGACGGCCCCCCGGTCGCTCTCGCGGCGGGACTTGGGCAGCAGTTCGTCGGTGATGCGCGGGCTCAGGTAGGGGGTGCCGAGCACGTTCTTCTTGCCCAGGAAGGGCGCGATGAAGTTGTCCGGGTCCGGGAAGTCGGGGAACCAGCCGCGCCCGAAGACGGCGTACTCGCCCTGCTGGTAGGCGGCCTGGTACTCGGTCCACGGCTTGCCCTGGACGGTGACCTTGAAGAGGCCGGACTCCTCCAGCTGGCGCTTCAGCTCGGCGAACTCGGCGGCCGTGGAGGAGCCGTACCGGTCGGTCGTGTACCAGAAGCTCAGCTCGACCTTCTCGGTGATCCCGGCCTTCTGCAGGATCTTCGCGGCCTTCTTCTTGTCCGGGTGGCCGTAGGTGTCGAAGTACTTGGTGGTGTGGGCGGCGATGCCCTTGGGCACCATCGAGTACAGCGGCTCGGCGGTGCCGCGGTAGACCTTGCTGACCAGCTGGTCGCGGTCGACGAGCTGGGCGATGGCCTGGCGGACGGCCGGGTTCGCCACCGACTCGTCCTCGGTGTTGAAGACCAGGTAGCGGATGTCGGCGCCGGTGGACTCGACGAGCTGGAGACCCTTGTTCTCCTCGCTGTCCGACTCCAGGGAGGTGACCTCCTCCGCGGTCAGACCGCGGTAGGTGGCGTCGATCTGCTCGTCGCGCAGGGCCTTGACCATCGCCTCCGACTCGTCGAAGTACTTGATGGTCACGCCGCCGTTCTTGCGGTCGGCGAAGCCCTTGTAGCTCGGGTTGCGGGTCAGCTCGGCCTGCTTGCCCACCTCGTACGCGTCGAGGACGTACGGGCCGGAGCCCGCGATCTTGCCGTCCTTCTCGCGGAGCTTGTCGGCCGGGTACTCGGCCGGGTCCACGATCGACATCGCGGGGGTGGCGAGGACGAAGGGGAAGGTCGCGTCGGCCTTGTTCAGCTTGAAGACGACGGTGCGGTCGCCGACCGTCTCGACGGAGGCGAGCGAGCCGAGCATGCCGTTGGGGCCGCCCTCGGCGTCGATGGTGCGGATGCGCTCGATGGAGTGGCGCACGGCCTCGGCGTCGAGCTTGTGGCCGTTGGAGAACTTGAGACCCTCGAAGAGCGTGCACTCGAAGACCCGGCTGGACGCGTCGGCGAATTTGCATTCGGCCGCGTCGGGCTTCGGAGAATTGGATCCCGTGGGGAAGCTCACCAGGGTCTGGTAGACGTTCCGGAAAAGCTCCCAGGAATTGTCCCAGGAAGCCGCGGGATCGAGCGTCGTGGGAGAACTCGTCGTCCCGATGGTGATCCTCTGCTCCCCGGCGGACTCGGTATCCGAGAAAACACCGCATCCGGATACCAGGGATATGGACGCAAGGGCTGCAGCGGCCTGCAGACTCGTCCGGTTGAACACGTGCACGCTCCTCGTTCAGCCTGGGGTCGGCCGACGATACCGCAGTACCCCGCCAGGTCAATGGGCGAGCCCGGCGGGGCACTTGAGACGATCGAGACATAACCGGGGCCAATCCGGACAGGAAACTCCGGAAAGTGTCCGGTAATCGGTCACCCGACTCCGGCGTTCAGGAAAATGCCGCCGTCCACGACCAGGGTCTGGCCGGTGATCCACCCCGACTGGTCCGAGGTCAGGAAGGCCGCGGCGCCCCCGATGTCCTCGGGCACGCCGAGCCGGCCCATGGGGTACGCGGCGGCTGCCTCGGCCTCCCGGCCCTCGTACAGCGCCTGGGCGAATTTCGTCTTCACCACGGCCGGGGCGATCGCGTTCACCCGGACCACCGGCGCGAATTCGTGCGCCAGCTGCTGGGTCAGGTTGATCAGAGCGGCCTTGCTGACGCCATAGGCGCCGATGAAGGGCGAGGCGGAGATTCCGGCGACGGAGGCGATGTTCACGATCGTGCCGCCGTTCTCCTTCTGCCACGCGTGCCAGGTCCGCTGCGCGAATCCGAGCGCCGAGACCACATTCGTCTCGAAGACCTTCCGGGCCACGTCCAGGTCCAGATCGGCGATGGGGCCGAAGACCGGATTCGTGCCGGCGTTGTTCACCAGGTGGTCGATACGCCCGAAGGCGTCCATCGCGGCCTCGACGGCGGCGGCCTGGTGGGCGGTGTCGTGGGCCTTGCCCGCGACACCGACGGCCCGGTCGGCGCCCAGGCGCTCGACGGCCTCCTTGAGGGCCTCCTCGCCGCGCCCGGTGATGACGACCCGGTCGCCCCGGGCGACGAGCGCCTCGGCGATGCCGAAGCCGATGCCCCGGCTGGCGCCGGTGACGAGCGCGACCCTGCCGGAGAGCTCCGGCGGCTGCTGTGCGGTCATCCCGCTCTCCTTCTCTCTTGTCGCCGGAGTCAGTTGAGTGGGCCGCCGGCCACGTACATGACCTGGCCGGAGACGAAGCCGGCGTCGTCGCCCGCGAAGAAGGCGATGGCGTTGGCGACGTCCTCGGGGCGGCCGACGCGCTGGACCGGGATCATCGACGCGGCGGCCGCCTGGAAGTCCTCGAAGCCCATGCCGACCCGCTCGGCGGTCTGGGCGGTCATCTCGGTGACGATGAAGCCGGGGGCGACCGCGTTGGCGGTGATGCCGAACTTGCCGAGCTCCTTGGCGAGGGTCTTGGTGAAGCCCTGGAGTCCGGCCTTGACGGCCGCGTAGTTGGCCTGGCCGCGGTTGCCGAGCGCCGAGGAGGAGGAGAGCGAGACGATCCGGCCGAAGCCCGCGTCCACCATGTGCTTCTGACAGGCCTTCGCCATCAGGAACGCGCCCTTGAGGTGCACGTTCATGACCAGGTCCCAGTCGGCCTCGGACATCTTGAAGAGCAGGTTGTCGCGGAGCACGCCGGCGTTGTTGACGAGGATGGTGGGCGCGCCGAGCTCGGCGGCGACGCGGGCGACCGCGGCCTCCACCTGGGCGCCGTCGGAGACGTCGCAGCCGACCGCGAGGGCGCGGCCCCCGGCGGCGGTGATCTTCTCGACGGTGTCCTTGCAGGCCGCCTCGTCCAGGTCGAGGACGGCGACGGCGCGGCCCTCGGCCGCCAGGCGGATCGCGGTGGCGGCGCCGATGCCCCGTGCGGCACCGGTGACGACGGCTACGCGCTGCTCGGTGGTGGACATGCTTGCTTCTCCTCGCCCTCAGGGGGTTCCCGGGTCTCCGCCGGGACATGAGCGACCGCTTAGTACGACCGCTGGACGAGACGCTAGAAGCCCTGGCACCCGGTGTCAACGGCCCACCGGGTGCACCCCGTCACTCCGCCGTCACCCGGCGGACGGGCGCCGTCCCCTAACGGACGAGGACGTCGAGCAGGCGTTCCACCTCGGCCTCGGGGTCCCCGGTGAGGCCGGTGTGCACCGGGCCCGGCTGCACCACCGTGGAACGCGGCGCGATCAGCCACCGGAAGCGCCGCCCCGCGTCGTCCCCGGAGGCCTGCCCCGCCGCCTCGCCGCCGAGGCAGACGCCCTCGACGGCCCGCAGGGCGGCACGGACGCCGGTGACGTCCGCCGCCGGGTCGAGCGCGGCCAGCTTCGCCTCGTCCAGGTGGGTGCGGGCGGCGACGAAGGACCGGGCGCGGCAGTAGACGACCACGCCCGCGTTGAAGCACTCGCCGCGCTCCACGCGCGGCACCACGCGCAGCAGCGCGTACTCGAAGACATCGCGGTCGGTCACGGGGTGGCGTCCTTCTGGGCGGGGCGGGGGGCGAGGCGCTCGGCGAGCCAGCCGGGCGGCCGCTGCGGACGGCGGTCGGTGCGCGGGCCGAGGGTGATCCGCTCGTGGATGGTGGCGGCGCGGGGCAGCAGCGCCTCGACGTACGCGGCGCGCAGGGCGTCGGTGGAGTCGAAGCCGGGCTCGTCGACCAGCCACTCGTCGGGCACCTCGGCGGCGACCTCGTCGAGCAGCTCCCGGGTGACGAGCGGCGCGAGCTCGGCGGCGGCCGCGGCGACGTCCGGGCCGAAGGGGGCGAGGGCGTGGTCGGAGGCGTCGTACGGCTTGGCGGCCGAGGCGGCGGCGCCCGGCCAGTTGTGGTGCCAGATCATGGTGGCGCCGTGGTCGATGAGCCAGATCTCGCCGTGCCAGACGAGCATGTTCGGATTGCGCCAGGACCGGTCGACGTTGTTGATCACCGCGTCGAACCAGACGACCTTCCCGGCCTCCGCCGGGTCGACCTCGTACGCCAGCGGGTCGAAGCCCAGCGAGCCGGGCAGGAAGTCCATGCCCAGGTTGAGCCCGCCGCTCGCCTTGAGCAGCTCCTGCACCTCCTGGTCGGGCTCGGAGAGCCCGATGACCGGATCGAGCTGGATGGTGACCAGCTCGGGCACCCGCAGCCCGAGCCGCCGGGCGAGCTGCCCGCAGATCACCTCCGCGACGAGCGTCTTGCGCCCCTGTCCCGCGCCGGTGAATTTCATGACGTACGTGCCGAGGTCGTCGGCCTCGACGATCCCGGGGAGCGAGCCGCCTTCACGCAGGGGCGTGACATAGCGGGTCGCTACGACCTCTTCCAACACTTTCCCAGGCCACCCATCTCTTCAGCCTCGAAATCAACGGTCGACTTCGTCGGCCACCGGCATGAAGCTTGCATAGTAACCGGGTGTGATCGTCGGCGAGGGACACGCACCGGCCGGGTGGCGGCCCCTCCGAGACCGGTGGTTTCGCCGATGCCCCGGGGCCGTGGCGGCTGGACAGTGGCGGCGTCCGCCAGGACACGGCCCGCCGGCCGGCGCTGCCGGAGGCGGGTGCCCCACGACACGAGAGGACGGCTTCGTCGTGAGACGACACCTTTCCCTGCCCGCCGCCGCGGCGTCCGCGTGCTTCGCCCTGCTCCTCGCGCCCGGCGCCCAGGCCGCCGGGACGGCGGCGGAGAATCCGTACGAGCGCGGTCCCGCCCCGACCCAGTCCGGCATCGAGGCGCCGCGCGGGCCGTACGCCGTGGCGCAGACCGGCGTCTCCTCGCTGGCCGCGACCGGCTTCGGCGGCGGCACCATCTACTACCCCACGTCGACCGCCGACGGCACCTTCGGCGCGGTGGTGATCTCGCCGGGGTTCACCGCGTACCAGTCGTCGATCGCCTGGCTCGGGCCGCGCCTCGCGTCGCAGGGGTTCGTGGTGTTCACCATCGACACCCTCACCACGCTCGACCAGCCGGACAGCCGCGGGCGGCAGCTCCTCGCGGCCCTCGACCACCTGACGCAGCGCAGCTCCGTACGCGACCGGATCGACGCGAGCCGGCTCGGCGTGATGGGGCACTCCATGGGCGGCGGAGGCACCCTCGAAGCGGCGAAGAGCCGGCCGTCCCTGAAGGCCGCCATCCCGCTGACGGGCTGGAACACGGACAAGACCTGGCCGGAGATCTCCACGCCCACGCTCGTCATCGGCGCGGACGGCGACACCGTCGCGCCGGTCGCCACCCACTCGGAGCCCTTCTACGAGAGCCTCCCGGACACCCTCGACAAGGCCTACCTGGAGCTCAACGGCGCGACGCACTTCACCCCGAACACCTCGGACACGACGATCGCGAAGTACAGCGTCTCCTGGCTCAAGCGCTTCCTCGACGACGACGTGCGCTACGAGCAGTTCCTGTGCCCGCTGCCGCGGCCCAGCCTGACGATCGAGGAGTACCGGGGCAGCTGCCCGCTCGGGTCCTGACCCGCGGCGGCCGCCGCGCGCCCTGTGCGCGGTCACAGAACGGGGTCCCCGGGACTGGGCCGGTGCCCAGCCCCGGGGACCTTCCACGGTCCGGTACGGGTCGGTAGCGTGGTCCGGGTGATCGGAGCGACGCCCTCCGCCGAAGGCCCGGAGCTCTACGGGTGCGGGGCCCCACTCGCCGCCGTGGCCAGGCTGTCGGCCCGCGCCGCGGACGGCTCCGGCGGTCTGCTCCTCGTCACCGGCGACCCCGGCACCGGGCGCTCCGCGCTGCTGGCCCGCGCGGCCCGCGGCTTCCCCGGCGCCGCCTTCGGCGTGGCCGCCCCGGGCCACCGGGCGCCGTGGAGCGGCGTGCGGGCGCTCCTCGCCGCGCTGGCCCCGTCGGCGCCGGCCGCCCGCCGGGCGCTGCGGGAGGCCCGCGGACCGGCCGGTCTCGGCGCGGCCCTCGCGGGGCTGCTGTCCGGGCGCGGCGCGCTGGTGTGCCTGGACGACCTGCACGCGTGGGACGCGCACTCGCGGGCCGCGCTCGCCGCCGCCTGGCGCGAACCGGCCGGACCGGGCTGGCTCGTGGCGCTGGCCGCGCACCACCGGCCGCCCGAGGTGCCGGGGGCGGAGAGCGTCCGCCTCGGCCGCCTGGTGCCGGACGCGGCCCGGGCCCTGCTCGACGCGGTGTCCCCGGTGCCGGTGCCCGCCGTCGTGCGGGAGCGGCTCCTCCACGAGACGGCCGGGCATCCCGGGGTGCTCGTCGCGGCCGTACGGCGCCTGGACGCCGAGCGGCTCTCCGGACGTGCGCCCCTGCCCGATCCCGTCGTCGACGACGACGTCCTGGGCCGGGTGTACGGCGGGCTGTTGCGCTCGCTGCCCGTCGACTCGCGCCGGCTGCTCTGCCTGGCGGCCGCGGCCACCCGGTCCGGCGGAGGCGTGGCCGCCGCCGAGACGGTGCGGACGGCGGCACGGGCGGCACGCACGCCGGCCAGAGCCCTGGACGGTCTCGTCGCCGGCGGGCTCCTCGGGCGCACCGGCTCCGCCCTGCGCTTCGCCGACCCCTTCCTCGAACGCGCCGCCGTGGCCGCCGCCGGACACGGCGGACCGGCTCTCGCCTGGGGCGAGCGGCGCCGCGCCGAACCGGCGACCCCGGAGCGGACGCTCGCCGCGGGCCGCGCCCTGCTCCTGCGAGGCCTGGCGGCGGCGGCCGGCGGTCCGGTGCGGGAGGCCCACGAGGCGCTGCTCCAGGCGGGCCGGCTGTTACGGGAGGAGGCGCCGGCCGAGGCGGCCGACGCGCTCTTCCTGGCGATGGAAGCGGCCTGGGCCGGCGGTGACGCCGCCGCCTGCCTGGCGGCGCTGGACGGCGCGCGGGGCGCCGCGGGCCCGGAGCGCGACTTCTCCGACGGGCTGCGGGCGGCCCTCGGCGGACGGCTCGCCGAGGCCCGGCCGCCGCTCGCCCGCGTGGTCGCCCGGGACGGCGCGGAGGCCGAGCCGCGGCTCCTGCTGCGGGCGGGCTCGGCGGCCCTCGTGCTGGGCGACACCGCCGCCGCGGCCCGGATCCACGCCCGGGCGCTCGCCCTTGCCCGGGCGGAGCTCCGCGGGACGCTGGTCCCGCGCGCCCTGGAGCACCTCGCCTACGCCGAGCTGCGGGCGGGGCTGTACAGCCGGGCCGCGCGCCACGCGCGGGAGGGGCTGCGGGCCGCCGGACGGACCGGCCAGCCCAATGCGGCGGCCCATCAGCACGCCGTGCTGGCCCTCGCGGCCTCGGTCCTCGGGGAGGACGGGCGGCGGGTCGCCGAGCACGCGGGGGCCGCCCTCGCGACCGCCCGCGCGCACGGGCTCGTCCAGGCCGCGACGCTCGCCGAGTGGGCGCTCGCCCGGGCGGAGCTCGGCGTCGGGCTCGCCGCCCAGGCGGCCGCCCGGCTGGCACCGCTCGTCCGCCCCGGGCCCCGGGGCGGGCACTTCGCGCTCCGCATGCTGGTGGCCCCCTGCTTCGTCGAGGCCGCGGCCGCCTCGGGGCGCCGCGCGGAGGCCCGGGAGGTGACGGAGGAGTACGCCGGCTGGGCCGCGCAGGGCCTCGACCGGGCGGCCCCGGCCCAACTGGCGCGCTGCCGGGCGCTCCTGGCGGAGGACGAGCGGACGGCGTACTGGTTCGGCGAGGCGGTGCGGCACCACGACGGCTGCGGCAACGACTTCGAGCGGGCCCGGACGCTGCTCGCGTACGGGACCTGGCTGCGGCGCCGGCGCAGGCCGGGCGACGCGCGCGGTCCGCTGCGCGACGCCCTGGTCACCTTCGAACGGGCCGCGGCCGTCGGCTGGGCCGAGCGGGCCCGCTGGGAGCTGCGCGCGACGGGCGGCGTCGAGGGCTCGGGCGGCTCCGGCCCGGCCGCCCTCGCCGTCCTCACCCCGCAGCAGCAGCTGATCGCCCGCCTGGCGGCGCAGGGGGCGACCAATCAGGAGATCGCGGACCGGCTCACGCTGAGCCCGCGCACGATCGACCACCATCTGAGGAACGTCTACGCCCGGCTGCAGATCCGGTCGCGGGTGCAGCTGTCCGGCGTGGTGGCGGCCCTCCCCCGCCCTGGCGCGGGCGCGGAGTGAGGAGGGCCGGCCCGGCGGCTGCTCAGACGCCGCGCCAGAGGTTGGCGAAGGCGGAGGCCTCGATGGTGCGGCGCTGGCGTACGGCCTCCAGTTCCATGACCGCGTCGTGCACGGCGGCCACCACGGCCGTGACCGCCTCGTCCTCGAAGCCGGGCTCGATCACGGCGAACTCGACCTCGCCCTCGTCCTCGCCCTCGTCCGCGTCGTCGGCGGGGGCGGGAGCGGTGACGCCGATGCCCAGGGCCGAGGCGAGGGCGGTCAGGACGGGCTCCCGCTCCTCCCAGCGCTCGGCCGCGCGGCGGCGGGCGGGCGTGTCGAGCGGTTCCACGCGCTTCCTGCCGAAGGGCATCCGGCCGCCGCGCTGCGGCGCCAGCTCGCCGTCCTCCTCCAGGGCGGTCTGGTAACCGGCCGAGAGGTCGCGGCCGCGGCGCCAGAGCCAGTCCTCGATCCGCTCGTACGGGGCCTGCCGGGTGAGACCGGCCACGGCCTCGCCGAGGAGCCGGTCGCCCGGCTCCGCGGATCCGCCGGGCACGACGCGGTCGTCGTCGACGGTGACGGCCTGCGCGCCGAGGAGATCGATCAGTTCGGCTCCCGCGAGGGCGAGCGAGAGGTCGCCCTGCCCCACGGCGCGTCCGGGATCCTGGTCCATGGCAAGGATGAACAGGTCTTTCGCCGTGGTCATGAAAGGGTTCCTCCCGGAGGCGACGACGGAGCGGCCGCCACGATCACTACCACCTCCCCCGCCGGCCGTCGAGCCCTCACGGCGTGCCCGGCGTCCCCGTGGGCGCGGCGGGGGCGGGGCAGGCGACCGCGCCGGACTTCACGGAGAGCTTGAGCCGGGGCGTCGTGAGCAGTCCGGGGATCTGGAAGTCCTGCGCGGTGCCGGTGATCCGGTCGAACTTGGCGTAGCGGGCCTGGATGCCGAAGCGGTGCTGCGGGGCGCCCAGGGGGTTGGGCAGGTACGCGCCGGAGGCGTCCTTCACGGTGCGGACGTCGGCGCCGTTGACGTTGAGGTCGACGATGCCGTCCATGTCGAGCTCTCCGGTGGCGTTCCTCAGGTCGAGGACGGTGTTGTGGGTGCGGATCTCCCAGGAGCCGGGGTCGTCGTCGCCGAGGGTGAGCAGCAGGGTGTACGTGGCTCCCGCGATCTGCTGGCGCTGGCTGAGGCAGAGCCCGTTGAGGACCCCGTCGGCGAAGCCCATCCGCAGCACCCGCACGCTGCCGGTCGTGCCGTCGGGGCGTACGACCTGCTGGTCGACGACGGCGGCGCCGTACTGGGTGCCGTACAGGCTGCTGGTGGTGAAGTCGACGGGCCGGTCCTGGACGCTCAGGCCGACGGCGAGCGCCCCTGTGGCCATCGCCGAGCCGAGTCCGCCGGCGGCGAGGAGCGCGGGGACGGCGACGGCGAGGGTGCGCCGCCAGTGGGTGCGGCCCTCGGGCCGGAGCGGTGCGGAGCTGGTCATGGCGTGGTCACCGTGATCGTTCCGGGGAGGTGGACGGGGTTGTCGGTGGAGTCGAGGGCGGCGTGGTCGTCGACGGTCCTGATGGCGTAGATCTCGCCCTCGAACTCCTCCGCGCCGGCCGTGAGCGGGATGAGGGAGCCGAAGAAGTCGAGCAGCCCCTGGACCTCGCAGATCTGGAAGATCACGCGGACGCAGACCCGGTCGATCTTCCCCCACATCGTCGTGGTCTCCGGCCGGCCGGCACTGTCGTAGCCGCCGAGCGAGCCCTCGTTCGGCACGTCGATGACGAGGGTGTGGCCGTCGGCCCGCTGGGTCACGTTCATGTGGGAGCGGATCTTCAGCTTGGTGAAGGTGTACTTGTTCGTCACGACGGGGGTGCCGTCGGAGAGCCGGATGGTGACGCCCTTCTCGACGGTCAGGGAGACGGCGACCATGCTGTCGATGCGCACCCGGAGCGGGTACGGGCTGGGCAGGAACGGTACGCCGAGCGGTTCCACGGCCGCGGGCGGGCGGCCGGCCGCGCTGCTCGGCCCGCCGGAGGTGAGCGCGGTGGCGACGGCGAGCAGCAGCGCGGCCACCACGGCGACCGCCTTGCGCCGCCCCCGTACGCCCGCCCCGGCCGTCATGCCTCCACCGCCTCGGGTGCGGCTCCGGTGGCGGCGCGCGCCGCTGCGCGCGGGCGTTTGGCACCCCAGCCGACCATCATCGAGCCGCCGAGGACCCCGAGGGCCATGCCGAGGAGGAAGCCGCCGAGGTTGGAGACGACGAGGGAGACCACGGCGAGGACGCAGCCGATGAGGCCGAAGGTGTACCGCTGGCGGGGGGCGGCCAGCGGGATGAGCCCGCAGAGGATCATCCCGCCGCCGACGAGGTAGCCGGCGACGCCGCCGAAGCCGGTGCTGACGATGAGCTGCACGGAGCTGAGCGAGAACTTGAGCACGGTCCAGCCGCCGGCCGTCATCCACAGCGCGCCCCAGAAGGGGCGGGTGCGCCGGAAGGCCCGGAACCACCGGTACGCGGCGCGGGCCCGGCTCAGCATGTGGTGGCCGTTCCGGCGACGACCCTCAGCTTCAGGTTCGGCAGCACCAGCGCGCCGGCCATCTCGGCGTCGTACGCGGTGGCGTTGAGGCCGTGCAGCCGGATGGAGCTGCCGCCCTCGCCGCCCGCCGAGCCGAGGCCGAAGCCGCCGGGGAGCGCGCCGGTGAGCGGCTTGCCGGCGACGGTGACCTGGTCGGCGGACTGGCCGAGGACCGCGTTCTGGAGGGTGGTGGGGCCGTAGGCCTGCAGCTCGGTGGCCTGGATGTAGAGGTTGGAGGCGTCGATGTCGGTGGTGAAGGCGGTGGGCGGGGTCGCGGTCACCGTCTGGCCGCCGGTGAGCAGGAGCGAGTAGGGCACGCCCGCGATCGACTGGTGGACGATCCCGCACAGTCCGGCGAGGCCCGCGCTGGCGAAACCGACGCGCGCCATCGCGGTGTCGGTGGTCGTGGTGCCGTCGGGGCGCCCCACGGCGGGGGTGTTGACGATGGCGCCGAAGCCGCTGCCGGAGACGCCGTTGGAGGTGAGGGTGAACGGCTGTCCGGTGACGCTGAAGTTGGCGGCGAGGGCGCCCTGGGCGAGGGCCGCGCCGAGCGCGCCGATCGCGAGGCAGGAGGGGACGAGGGCGAGGGCGCCGCGGCCCCAGCGGGTGCCCCGGCGGGTGCCGTCGGCGGCCTCGGCGAGCATCCGGGCGTTCCAGCCGGCGGCGGCGCGGACGCCTTCGGCACCGAGCCGGGCGAGCGGGCCGCCCGTCGTGCGGGGCGCTGCGTGGAGGGGGTTCATGCGGAGCCGCTCCCAACGGATGCGGGGGACGCGGGGGTCCCGTCGGTGACACGGTCACGGCGGCGCGCCAGGCGGCCGGGGCGCTTGGCGGGCTTCTCGGGCAGCCAGGCGAAGGCCATGGCGCCGCCCAGGACGGAGAGGCCCATGCCGACGAAGAGGCCGCCGAGGTTGGAGAGGGGGAACGAGGCGACGCCGGCGATGACGGCGAGGGTGCCGGCGGTGTGGCGCTGGCCCGGCAGGGCGAGGACGAGCAGGGCCATCGCCATGATGACGACGCCGCCCGCCATGCCGGCGATGCCGCCGACGCCGACCTGGAGGATCCGGCCCAGCGGCGCCAGCGGCAGGAAGAAGATCACGAAGCCGCCGAGGGCCATCCAGAGCGCGGCCCAGAACGGCCGGGTGCGGCGCCAGCGGCGGAAGCCCTGGCGGGCGCGGGCCGGGGCGGAGGGGCGCGGCTCCGGGGCCCCGGCGGACGTCGGCTCGGGGGCCTCGGGGGCGGGCGGGTCGGTGCTGGTCACGGGTGCCTCGCAGGGGCGGTCCGGAAGGGGCGGGCGGTGGGCCGGTCCGGGGCGGCGCGCCCCGCGGTGGCGCGCCGTCCCGGTCCGGGTCGTGCGGTGGTGCCGTGGTGCGGTGGTGCTCATGGGGTGCGGAGGGGGTGTCAGCAGCCCGTGTCGCCGTGCTTGATGGCGATCGCGAGGTCGGGGAGCGTGATGGCCCCGGCGATCGTGGCACCGTTCGCGTCGGCGTTCAGGTTGCTGATGTCGGTGCGGCCGCCGGTGGCGTCGAGGCCGAACTGGCCCGCGGCGCCGTCCTGGATGCCGGTGGACTTGATCCCGGCGCCGTCGGCCGCGGCGCCGATGACGTTCGGGGTGGCGTCGCCGGCGTTCAGGGTGGCGGTGGCCGCCTTGAGCGCCTGGGCGTCGAGGATGAGCTTGTTGGCCTGGAGTCCGGCGCCGTTGGCCAGCTGGTCGCTGGTGAGCGGGGTCGCGGCGGCGGGCGAGGAGATGTTGAGCGACCAGGTGCCGAGGCTGCCGATCACCGGGAGGGCGACCGACTGGGTGGCGTGGACGCAGATCCCGTCGAGACCGGCCTTGGCGATGCCGACCTGCGCGGCGCCCTTGGGGCCGCCGGCGTCGATGGTGTGCATGACCGCGCCGATGCCCTGCGGGGCCGCCACCGTCTTGGAGCTGAGGGTGAACGGCACGCTGGTCAGGGAGAGGTTCGCCGCGAGGGCGCCCTGGACCATCGCGGTGGCCATGGCCGCGACCGCCGCGCAGGCGGGGACGGCGAGGAAGGCCGATCTGCGCCAGCGGGTGACGCCTCTGGGCTCGTTCTGCATGAGGGTTCTCCAACCGTGGGTCCGCGCGGTGGCGCGGGGTGGGATGGGGGACAGCCGTACGCCCGGGGCCGGCGGCCGAGGGCGATGGACACTCTGTGGCTGCCTGTTCGAGAATTGGACACTACGAGAAGTTGTGTCAATAGTGCGGACGGACTCGGCAGTTCTGTCACCCCCCTGAGGGGTTCCGGCGCTGCTCTAGGCTGGCGCGATGGCACGCTTCAGGGAGACGGTCAGGACACTGCTGCGCGAACGGCTCCTCGACGCCGCCTTCGAGCGGGTCGCGGAGCACGGCTTCGACAAGCTGCGCATGGCACATCTCGCGAGTGACGTGGGCGTCAGCCGGCAGACGCTGTACTCCGAGTTCCCCTCCAAGGAGGCGGTCGGCGAGGCGCTGTTCCGGCGCGAGCTGGAGCGCTGCCTGGTCGGCATCCAGCAGGGGCTCGACGCCCACCCGGACGACCTCCGCGCGGCCGTGGAGGCCGCCGTCGGCTTCACGCTGACGCTGGCCCGCCGCAATCCGCTGATCCGGGCGATGCTGACGAGCACCGGCGAGGGCGGCCTCCTCCCCTATCTGACGACCCGTTCCGCCGCCGCGTTCGAGCTGGCGACGACGATGGCGGTGACGTACGCGGCGGAGACCTGGCCCTCGATCGACCCGGTCGCGCGGGACCTGGCGGTCGACACGGCGGTCCGCCTGACGGCGAGTCACGTCGTGCAGGCCGCCGCCTCCCCCGAGGAGTCGGCCCGCCGCATCGCCGACACGACGGTGCGGGTCGCCCTCAGCACCGGCCGGGAACGCCTGCCGACGGTCACCGCCCGCGCCTGAACCCGCCGCCTCCCCCGCGGCCCCGGCCCCTCTCCTACGGCGGCGGCCCCCCGTACTCCTCCAGGACGGGCCGGTTGCCGAGCCCCGGCGCGCCGGTGACGGGGTAGGCGCGCAGCCCGACCCGCCCCTCCACCCGGTCGATCGCGCCCCAGCCGTACTGCCGGGAGTCGTCCGAGAGGTCGGGGTTGTCGCCCAGGTAGAAGAAGCCGCCCTCGGGCACGGTCCGCAGCTCCGGGCGCGCCGACCGGGTGCCCTCCGCCGAGCAGCAGGCGCCCGCGCGGTGGGCGCGGCCGGTCCACTGGGCGGCGGCCACCCGGCGTACGGGCCCCCTGCCGCCCTCCTGGAGGAGGACCTGGAAGGGGTCCGCGCCGGTCGACACGATCGCCACCCGGTCGCCGGGCAGGCCGATCACCCGTTTCACCATGAGGGAGTCCTGCCGGCCGCCGCGCAGCAGGACCACGTCGAAGCGGTCCACCCGGCCCTCCGAGCCCGGCGAGACGAGGATCCGGTCGCCCGGGCGGAGGGTCGGGTCCATGCTGGACCCGTCGACCCGGACGCCGAGGGCGGTCACGGCCACTCCCGCGAGCAGACAGAGCAGGGCGCCGGTCCCGAGGACGGCGCCGAGGATGCGCCCCGCCCTCATCGGCGGCCCCTTCGGCCGCCGTGTCGGCCGGGGTGCGGTACGGCCCCGGACCGGTCGAATTCGGTCATGCCGGGACGGTAGGCCGGGCGGCGGGCGGCGGCTGTGACCGTACCGCTCAGGCTTGTTGACCGCGCGTCAACAAGGGCGGGGGCGCAGGTCCGGGCCCCGGTCCGGCGTCCCGGTCGCGGACCTGGTAGGCGCGCGGGGTCTCGCCGGTCCAGCGGCGGAACGCCCGGTGGAAGGCGCTGGGTTCGGAGAAGCCGAGCCGCCGCGAGAGCCGCTCGATGGAGACCCGCCCCGCGGTGAGCTCCGCGATGGCGTGATCCCGGCGCACCTGGTCGCGCAGCCGCTGGTACGTGGTGCCCTCGGCGGCCAGTTGCCGGCGGAGGGTCTGCGGGCTGACCGAGAGCCGCTCGGCCAGCTCCTCCGGGGTGGGCACGGGCCCGGCCGGCAGCGCCCGCCCGATGAGGTGGCGCACCCGCCCGGTGACGGTGCTCCCCCATTCCGAGCAGGCCAGCACGCCGTCGGGGGCGCGGCGCAGGAAGTCCCGGAGCGCCGCCGCGTCGCGCAGCACGGGCTCGTCGAGGTCGGCGCGGTCGAAGACGGCGGCGGTGCGCCCGGCGCCGAAGACGCAGGGGGCGCCGAACAGCAGGGCGTACTCGGCGGAGTGGCGGGGCTCGGCGTGGGCGAACTCGACCCGGCGCAGCCCGATCCGGCGGCGGATCAGCCAGCCGGCGAAGCGGTGGGCGACGAGGACGGTGGCCTCGGCGCCGAAGTGCAGGGGGTCGTCGTAACCGGAGACGTCGAATTCGAGCCGGACCTCGTCGGGGCCGTGGCGCTCCGGCCCGTCCTCCCTGTCGCCCTCCCTGTCGCCCTCCCTGTCGTCCGTCCCCTTCGGCGCCGCCGGTTCGACGAGTCGGAAGCTCGGCCCGCCGGGGAGGAGGGAGTAGAAGGTCCGGGCCCGGTGCAGGGCCTCGCGCAGGTCGCGGCTGCCGTGGACGACGAGGTGGCCCATCATCGCGAAGGCGCCGACCTTGGTGGGTGCGCCGCCGAAGCCGAGCAGCTCGTCGTCGAGGCTCGCCCAGAGCAGCCGGACCAGCCGCCCGAAGCGCGCGGAGGGCACCCGGTCGGGCGGGAGGCCGGTGAGCAGCGCGGGCGACAGCCCCGCGCGCGCGAGCAGCGGTCCGGCGTCCATCCCGCGCCGCTCGGCGGCCAGGGCCACGGCCCGTACGTGATGGGCGCTGACCGATCCCGTCCGCATGCCCGTCGCCTCCGTTCGACGCGTTTGACACTTCGCCCGGTGGTTGTCCAGGTTCGGACACTCTAATGCGGACTGTAAGGCGACCGGAGGGAGTCTGCGCCGAACGGGGCCTACGTCACAGGAACTCCGTCTACCGTCGCTTCCGGAAGACTCCAGCGGTGCATCGAGAGGGGCAGGCATGAGCGGAGTGGCACGGCGGACCGTGGTCGCGGCCGGCGGGGCGGGACTCGCGGCGGCGGCGCTGACCGCCTGCGGCGGGGGCACGAACGCCGAGGGCGACACCGGCACGGGCGGCGCGGACGGCGCCCCGGAGGGTCCGCTCGCGAAGACCGGGGAGATCCCGGTGGGCGGCGGCAAGGTCCTGGCCGGCAAGGGGGTCGTCATCACCCAGCCGAAGGCCGGGGAGTTCAAGGCCTTCTCGTCGAAGTGCACGCACGCGGGGTGCGCGGTGAGCGAGGTGAAGGACGGCGTGATCGTCTGCCCGTGCCATCAGAGCAGGTTCGACATCTCGGACGGCAGCGTGAAGGGGGGTCCGGCGACGTCGTCACTGCCGCCGGAGCCGATCGAGGTGAAGGGCGAGGACATCTCCTTCGGCTGACCCTCGCCACCCCCCGCGTCCCCTCACCCGCTTCTCCTCACCCGCTTCTCCTCACGCGCGGGCGGAGGAGCGCCTCGGCGCCTTCCAGGCCGTGAGCAGCTCGTCGGTGGTGGCGATGGTGGCGACGAGGGAGAGGGTGTTGCGGATCATCGCGGGGGTGTAGTCGGCCGGCACCCCCGCGATGGCGTCCTGCGGCACGACGACGGTGTAGCCGAGGTTCACCGCGTCGAAGACGGCGTTGGGTACGGCCACGTTGGCGGAGACCCCGGTCACCACGAGGGTCCGGCAACCGAGGTTGCGCAGCAGCGCGTCCACGTCCGTACCGGCCAGCGGGGAGAGGCCGTGCAGCCGCCGCACCACCAGGTCCTCGTCGGCCACCTGGATCGGCTCCGCGATCCGCACCGCCGTGGAGCCGCTGTGCTGCTGCACGGGCAGCCGGGCCGCGGCCCGGAAGAGTCGGGCGTTGCTGTTGGAGCCGCGCCCGTCGGGACGCCGCTCGGCGACGGCGTGCACCACCTGGACGCCGGCGCCGTGGGCGGCGTCGACGAGCCGGGCGATGTTGGCGAGGGCGCCGGACCTCCGGGCGACGGCGGCGAGTTCGGGCAGGGCGCTCTCCGCGCCGACGACCCCCCGCTGGCATTCGACGGTGAGCAGCACGGCCCCGTCCGGGCGCAGCCGCTCCTCGCGCTCTTCCCCGCGTCCCATCGCTCCCCCTCGCACCGGCCCGCCTCTTGCACGGGCGCACAAGAGGGACCCATGATTTCTGACGTCTCATCAGAAATCCAGAAGGGTGCGGACGATGACCGTCGCACAGCGCCATGGACGCAGGATCATGATGACCCCGGAGGAGCTCGACTCCTTCCTCGCCGAGCAGCGCACCTGCCGGGTCGCCACCGTCTCCGCCGACGGCCGCCCCCATCTCAGCGCGCTCTGGTACGCCTGGGACGGCACCTCGCTCTGGCTGTACTCGCTGACCCGCAGCCGCCGCTGGGCCGAGCTGCGCGCCGACCCCCGGATCTCGGTCCTGGTCGACGACGGCGAGGAGTACGGCGACCTGCGCGGGGCCGAGCTGTCGGGGACGGCGGTCTTCGTCGGCGAGGCTCCGCGCACGGGCGAGCCGTGTCCGGAACTCGACGCGGTGGAGCGCCTCTTCGCGGCGAAGAACTTCGGCCTCGACGCCATGCCGCACGACGGCCGGCACGCCTGGCTCCGGCTGACCCCGGACGCCGTCGCGTCCTGGGACTTCCGCAAGCTGGCGACGCTCTAGGGAGGGCGTCGGGGCTCCGGGGAAGCCGGCGGGCCTCCGGGGAAGCCGGCCGGGCTCAGTCGGCGTGCGGCCGCCCCGCCTCCCGCAGCGCCTCGACGACCGCGCGCAGCGACGGGCGGCGGCCGGCGTCGGTGCGCCAGGTGGCGTAGATGTGCCGGCGCACCTGCTGGCGTACGGGCACGCAGACGACCCCCTCCGGGTGCGGCCGGCCGAGCCGGGGCGTGACGCACACGCCGAGTCCGGCGGCGACGAGGGCGAGCTGGGTGTGGTGCTCGCCGGCGAAGTGGGCGATGCGGGGCTCGATGCCCTGGGAGCGGAGGGTGAACATCAGCCAGTCGTGGCAGAACTCGCCCTCCGGCCAGGACACCCACTCCTCGTCGGCGAAGTCCGCCAGGTCCACCGCCTCCCTCCCGGCGAGCCGGTGCCCTGCCGGCAGGGCCACGTCCGCCGAGTCGTCGAGCAGATGGGCCCGCTCCAGCTCGCCGGGGACGGGCGCCCGGCGGTTGCTCCAGTCCAGGACGATCGCCAGGTCGGCGTCGCCGCGCAGCACCGCCCGCACCCCCTGCTCGGGCTCGAACTCGGCGGTGCGGACCCGCAGGTCGGGGTGGCGGGCGCGGAGCGCGGCGAGGGCGGCGGGGAAGAGGCCGCGGGCGGCGGTCGGGAAGCCGACGAGCCGCACCTCGCCGACGACCTGGCCGCGCTGGGCCTCGATGTCGGCCTGGGCGAGCTGGACGTGGGAGAGGATCCGGGCGGCGTGCTCGGCGAGCAGCATGCCCGCGTCGGTGAGCCGCACCCCTCGCCCGTTCTTGGCGAGGAGCCGCTGGCCCACCTCCCGCTCCAGCTTGGA
The DNA here is from genome assembly GCF_040653375.1 of Streptomyces sp. NPDC047974. Lineage (NCBI taxonomy): Bacteria > Bacillati > Actinomycetota > Actinomycetes > Kitasatosporales > Streptomycetaceae > Streptomyces > Streptomyces sp. NPDC047974. Next base: position 10,092 of record NZ_JBEZNU010000023.1, on the reverse strand, counting down.
CAGCTGCTGGGAGACGGCGGAGGTCGTCACGTGCAGACCGTCGGCGGCGCCGCTGACGGAGCCGTGCCGGGCGACGGCGTCGAGGGTGCGCAGGCGCTCCAGGTTCAACATGTAAGCAATGCTAAGCGAAAGGGTCGACGTAATCTCGCTTGTCCTACGAAGTCGTCGCCGTCACCCTGAGTACATGACCCGAGAAGCCGCCCCGACCCGCTCCCCCTCGCCCCTCCTCGACTGGCGCGTCCGCTTCGGCCTGCTGGCCCTGATCTGGGGCTTCAGCTTCCTCTTCATCAAGGTGGGCACGGACGGCGTCGCGCCCTTCCAGGTGACCTTCGGCCGGCTGCTCTTCGGTACGGCGGTGCTGGTCGTGGCGCTGGCCGTGAAGCGGGACCGACTGCCGCGCGGGGCCCGGACCTGGGGCCATCTCGCGGTGGCGGCGTTCCTGCTCAACGCGCTGCCGTTCTCGCTCTTCGCGTACGCGGAGCTGACGATCCCGTCGACGCTGGCGGGGATCTGCAACGCGACGACCCCGCTGTGGGGCATGGTCCTCTCGCTGGTGGCGCTCTCGGAGGACCGGCCGACCCGGGTGCGGGCGGCGGGCCTCGGCATCGGCTTCGTCGGCGTCCTGACGGTCCTCGGCGCGTGGCAGGGCTTCTCGGGCATCGACGTCACGGGCACGGCGCTGGCCCTCCTCGCCTCCTTCAGCTACGCGGTCGGCTGGATCTACGTCCGCCGCACCCTGAGCGGCACGGGCTCCTCGCACCTGTCCCTGGCGACCGCCCAGGTCGGCACGGCCACCCTGCAACTGGCCCTCGTCACCCCCTTCTTCACCTCGCTCCCGGACTCCGTCGAGCTCCTGCCGCTCCTCGCGGTGGTCGCCCTCGGCGCCCTCGGCACCGGCTACGCGATGCTGCTCCAGTACGGCGTGGTCGCGGAGGTCGGCCCGACGACGGCCTCGATGGTCACGTACTTCATCCCCGTCATCGCCACGGCGGCGGGCGTCGCCTTCCTGGACGAGCACCTCGCCTGGAACACCCCCGTGGGCGCCGCGATCGTCCTCCTGGGCGCCGCCCTCACCCAGACCCGCACCTCCCGCCGCACACCCACGCCCACATCCACGCCGCCTCAGTCCGGCACCAGGACCCCGTCGGCCCCCGCCGCGGCCTCCTCGGCGAACTCCTCGAACCCCAGGTTGCCGAGCTCCAGATTGACGTGAACCGACTCGACGGAGGCCGGCGAGAGCCGGAACTCCCTCGGCGCGGGCGAGTCGACGAGTTCCCGGTAGTACACGGGGTCGAGCGCGCTCTCGTCCTCCCACAGCGTGTCGACGGCGAGCAGCGCCCGCACGGGCGACTCCATGGTGTGTCCGTCCGCGAGGAAGAGGGCGTGCGGCCCCTCGTCGCCCGCCATGGCGACCAGCACCTCCTCGGCGCTCGCCCCCGACCAGCACGGCGCGTCGAGCACCAGCACGCCGACGTCGGCGTCCCCGTCCGGCCGGCCGAGCTCCGCGAGCACCCGCCGCCACGCGGCGTCGTCCCCGAAGTCGGTCCTGACGACGAACGCCGCCCACGTGTCCCATGCCTCGATCGCGCGCCGCGCGTCGTCCCGTCGCTCCTGAGCCGTCATGCCGAGGACTCTCGCACGCCGGTCGGACACCGCCCCGGTGCCGGACTCCTCAGCCGTAGCTGCGGGCCGGGGCCGGGCCCGCGGCCGCCGCGACCGCGTCGGCGAGGGGGGCGATGTCGCCGGGGGCGAGCGGGGAGACGGTGAGGCGGACGGCGGGCCCCGAGGCGATACGGAAGCGGGCGCCGGGGGCGACCGCCCAGCCGGCGGCGAGCAGGCGCGCGACGGCGCCGGTCTCGTCGGCGACGGGCACCCAGACGTTCATGCCGCTGCGCCCGTGGGCCTCGACGCCCCGCCGGGCGAGGGCCAGGACGAGGGCGTCGCGCCGCTCCCCGTACGCGTCGGCGACGGTCTCGGGGTCGACCGCGCCCGTGGTCCACAGGTGGACGACGGCCTGCTGGAGGAGGCGGCTGACCCAGCCGGGGCCGAGGCGCTGACGGCCGAGGACCCGGTCGACCGTCTCGGGGTCGCCGGTGAAGGCGGCGATGCGCAGGTCGGGGCCGTACGCCTTGGCGACCGAGCGGACGAGCGCCCAGCGGTCGGTGACCCCGGCGAGCGGCCTCAGCCGCCGGGTGACGATGCCGTGGCCGTGGTCGTCCTCGACGAGCAGCACGCCGGGGTGCGCGGCGAGCACCCGCCGCAGCTCCGCGGCCCGCCCTGCGCCGACGCAGGCGCCCGTGGGGTTCTGCACCCGGTCGGTGACGATCACCGCGCGGGCGCCGTCGTGCGTGATCGCCCGCTCGACCCGGTCGGCGAGCGGCCCGTCGTCGTCGACGGCGACCGGCACGGGCCGCAGCCCCAGGGCGGGCACGAGATCGAGGAGGCTGCCCCAGCCGGGGTCCTCGACGGCGACGGCGTCACCGGGCCTGAGGTGCACGGCGAGGATCCGCTCGATCGCGTCGAGCGAGCCGGAGGCGACGCCGACGGGCCCGTCGGGCACCCCGTCCGCGTCGAACGCGGCCCGGGCGAGCCGCGCGAAGTCGGGGTCGACGGGCGCCTCCCCGTACAGGCCGGGCCGCTCCGCGTACCGCCGGGCGGCCTCGGCCAAGGCCTCGCCGAGCGGCGGCAGCAGGGCCGGGTCGGGGTTGCCGCGGCCGAGGTCCCGGACCCCCGGCGGCGCCTCGACGCGCAGCGAACCGCGCGCGGTGGTGGCCGGCCGCGGCCGCACCCGGCTGCCGCGCCGCCCGTCGGTCTCGATGACCCCGCGCTCCCGCAGCGTCCGGTAGGCGGCGGCGACCGTGTTCGGGTTCACCCCCAGCGCGGCGGCCAACTCCCGCATGGGCGGCAGCACATGGCCGGGCTCCAGCGCCCCGCTCCCGACCCCCCGCTCCACGCTGGCGGCGATCTCCGATGCGCGACGACCCTCGATCCGATACTCTCCTAGCACAAACCACATTATGCACTAGTGCAATACGAGGGGCAAGGGAAGCAGAACCATGAGCGTCATCGACGGCCACACCCCCGCGGACGGCTACACGCCCACCGACCGCACCGTGCCCACCCGCTCCCGGCAGCGCGCCTCCTACGACCGGGCGCTCGTGCACGCCATCCTCGACGAGGGGTACGTCTGCCACCTCGGCTTCCTACGCGACGGCGCCCCCGTCGTGCTCCCCACCCTCTACGGGCGGATCGGCGAGCGGCTGTACGTCCACGGCTCCACCGGCTCCCGCCCGCTGCGCATGGCCGCCGCCGCGCAGCCCGGCACCACCGGCGCCGCCACCGAGGACCCCGGCCTCCCCGTCTGCCTCACCGTCACCCACGTCGACGGGCTGGTCCTCGCCCGCTCCGCCTTCCACCACTCCCTCAACTACCGCTCGGTCGTCGTCCACGGCACCGCCCACCAGGTCACCGACCCCGAGGAGCGGCGCGTGGCGCTCGACGCCCTCGTCGACCAGGTCGTCCCGGGCCGCTCGGCCGACGCGCGGTCGGCCGACGCCAAGGAGCTGGCCGCCACCGCCGTCATCCGGCTCGACCTGGAGGAGGTCTCCGCCAAGGTCCGCTCCGGCGGCCCCAACGACGACCCCCGGGACCTGGCCCTGCCGCACTGGGCGGGCGTGGTCCCGGTCGCCCCGCGCGCCGGCGCCCCCGTCCCGTCGGCGGACCTGGACCCGTCGATCACCCTGCCCGCCTACCTGACGACGCTCTGAGGGGCCCCGATGCTCATCCACCCCTGGGACGCCGCCGGCGACGAGACCGAGTGGCGGGAGTGGCTCGCCCGCCACGACTTCGGCCAGATCGCCGCCAACGGCCCGCCCGGCGAACCGCCCCTGGTACAGCCCGCGCACTTCCGGTACGAGGCGGAGCCGGGCCCGTACGGCCGCGTCCTCACCCACCTCGCCCGCCCCAACCCGCTGTGGCCCGCCCTGGAGGCGAACCCCCGGGTGCTGCTCAGCGTCGTCGACGACTACGTGTACGTCCCCGGCACCTGGACCGCCCCCGAGGGCGCGCCCTCCGGACACGGGACGCCGACCTCGTACTACGCGGCCGTGCAGCTGCACTGCCTCGCCCGCGTGGTGGACGACCCGGCGGAGAAGGCCGAGCTGCTGAACCGGCAGGTCGGCCACTTCCAGCCGGACGGCGGGACCGCACGGGTCGCGCCCGGCGAGGCCCCCTTCGGGCGGCTGCTCCCCGGCATCCGGGGCCTGGTCCTGGAAGTGACGGAGGTGCGCGCCAAGTTCAAGTACGCGGGCAACAAGCCGCCCGAGGTGCAGCGCCGGATCGCTGCCCGGCTCGCGGAGCGGGCCGGCCCGGGCGACCTCGCCGCCCGGGCCCACCAGCTGCGCCGCCTCGCCGCGGAGGCCGGCGGCTGACCCGCTACGCGGCCGCGGGCTCCACCGCGCGGCGCCGCTCCGCGGCCGTCCTGGCCTCCGCGAGGGCGAGCCCGGTGACGGCGGCGAGCAGCAGCACGGTGCCGAGCACGGTCGTGGCCGTCAGCTCCTCGTCGAGGAGGGTGACGGCGAGGAGCGCGGCGCTGACCGGTTCGAGCAGCATGATCACGGAGACGGTGGCGGCCCGGACGACCGCGGCGCCCGCGAAGTACAGCGCGTAGGCGAGGGCGGTCGGGATGGCCGCCACGTACAGCAGCAGGAGCAGCAGCCGGACGAGGTCCTCGGTGTGCGGGAGCAGTCCCTCGACGACCGCCAGGGGCAGCACGACGAGCGCCGAGACGCCGAAGGTCCACGCCGTGCTCGCGAGCGAACCGGCCTCACCGGTGCCGGCCCGGCCGAGCCACCGGGTCAGCAGGGTGAGGGCGGCGAAGCCGGCGGCGGACAGCACCGCGTAGCCGATGCCGGCGAACCGGACCTCCGCTCCCCCGCCGCCCAGGACCAGGACGACGAGCCCCGCGAGCGCGCCGGCGACGGCCGCGAGGCCGCCGATGCCGAGGCGCTCGCCCATGGTGACGCGGGCGCCGACCGCGATGAGGACGGGCCCGGCGCCGAGGGTCACGACGGTCCCGACGGCGAGCCCGGTGGACTCGACGGCGGCGAAGTAGGCGGTCTGGAAGACGGCGAGTCCGACGCCGGTGCCGACGATCCGGATCAGCCGAGTCCGGCGCGTCTCGGCGACGGCCGCGGCGGTGCGTCCGGACCGTCGCGTCCGCCGCGTCCGCGGCAGGCGCAGCGCCGGGACGGCGAGGAGGAGCAGGAGCCCGCCGGCGCAGCGCCAGAACGAGAGGGCGAGGGGACCCATGTCGCTGCTCCGGAAGACGAGGGAGCCGGCGGCGCCGGCGGTCCCCCACGCGATTCCGGCGACGACGAGGTAGACCAGGCTCCGCCCGACGGGCAGGGCGGGGTGCGCGGCAGGACGGGACTGCGGGTTCGACACGTGGTTTCTCCGTGAAGACGGTCGTCCGTGCGGACGGACCGGGGTGAAGGGTGGTCGCCTGCTCCGCGCGCGGGCAGCGACGGACCGCTCGGGGGCGAGGTGTCGCCCGCCCGAGCCCGGCCGGTCGTCTTCGGGAGGAAGGAGCCGCGCGCGCTAGGCGACGGGCGGCGGAAGAACGGTCGCATGCATGGCCGTCACCCTACGGGGTGGCCCTTCCGCCGGACAACTGCCCTTCGCCTGCCGCCGGGAGGGCTTCGCCGCCGGAGCCGGCGACCGGCCCCTCGGCCGGCGCCTTGGGGGCGGCGGACTGGGCGATGAAGGCACCGACGAGGACGAGCGCGCCGCCGATGAGCTGCGGGGCGTCCAGGTGCTCGCCGAGCAGCACCCAGGCAAGGACGGTCGCGACGACCGCCTCCAGGCAGGCGACGACCCCGGCGACCTGCGGCGAGAGCCGGCGCACCGAGACCACGCCGGTGACGTACGCGAGGACGGTGGCGATCAGGACGATCCAGCCGAGCAGCAGCCAGGCCGGCACGGCGCTCCCGCCGAGGTCGGCGCTGCCGGCCAGGACGGAGGTGTCCATGCCCCACGGGCGGGCGATCACGGTGAGCACGAGGGCGCCGATGAGCAGTCCGTACGCGATCACCCCGAGCGGGTCGGCGGGTTCGGCCTCGTCGGTGCCCTGGTCGGAGAGGACGAAGTAGCCGACCTGGCAGCAGGCGGCGGCGAGCGCGAGCAGCAGGCCGAGGAGGTCGAAGCTGAGCCCGGACCAGATCTGGACGACGCAGGCGAGACCGCCGACGGCGAGCACCACGCCGAGGGCGGCGGCGCGGGTGACCGGCCGCCGCTGGACGAAGCGGACCCAGCCGAGGACCAGGGCCGGGGCGAGGTACTCCAGGAGGAGGGCGACGCCGACCGGGATCCGGGAGAGGGAGGCGAAGTAGAAGGCCTGGACGCCGGCGACGGCGAGGAGGCCGAAGCCGACGAGGAGGCCGGGCCTGCGGCGCAGCAGCCCCCGGTGGTGCCAGGCCACGGGCAGCATGACGAGCGCGGCGCCGGCCACCCGGAGCCAGACGACATGGAGCGGATCGAGTCCTGCCTCGATCAGCGGCTTGGCCGCCACTCCCGAACCACCGAATGCGAAGGCCGAGGCCAGGGCGAGTCCCAGGCCGGCGCTTCTCCCCTGAGACGCGTGCATCGGGCCATGATGACAGGAGCCGGTCAGGCGCGTAACCCCTGTCGCACCTGTTGAGACGGCACCCCGGGAGAACCCTCCCCTGCCCCGGAATTCACCCCTCCGCGCCCTGCTCCGCCGCCCCGCCCCCGGCGGCCGGCTCCTCGCCGTCGAGCGCACCGGCCCCGGACCCGCGCGGCGCGATGACCGAGGCGAGCGCCGCGGCGCGGGCGCCGAGCACGGGCGGGTCGATCCCGGCGTGCCGGAGCACCTCGCCGGCCCGGCTGGCGGGGTCGGCGGCGAGCCCGGCCAGCAGGTCGAGCCCGTGGGGCTGCTCCTCGCCGCGCGCGGCGGCGCGCCGCAGCGCCTCCTCCAGGGCGGCCGCGGCGGCGGGCGACCAGCGGGAGGTGCGGCGGCGCGGCGCCTCCCCGGCCCGTACCGCGGGCAGCGGGCGGGGGGCCGCGTCGCCCTCGGCGGAGCGCTGCCAGCGGAGCCCGTATCCGATCGAGCGCTGGACGAGGTAGCCGAGGACCCGGGCGACCCGCTCCTCGCCGTCGAAGGCGGCGCGGGTCTCGGGGTCGGACTCGACGAGGGCGTGCAGCAGGTGGGCGGTGTCGACCTGCCGGTCGCCGTCCCGCAGGGCCCGGCGGCGGGCTGCGCCGAGCACGGTGGCGAGGAGCGGCGCGGGCCCGGCGGGAGCCGGGGGCACGAGGGGGCGGGACGGGACGGAAGGGTGCACCCTGCCACCTCATCAGGCGCGCCCGCGCGGGTCATCACACGGGAGAACCATGTCCGCGTCCCACCGGAGTCGTGCGCGACCGCGCGGCTCCTCCTCCTCTGGGAGGAGATCCGGGCGATTTCGCTCGCGCGGCGCGCGCCGCCTTGCCTCGCGCCCCGATCGCAACCACGAGCCGCCGCCGAGCGTCCTTCCTGTGTGTTCTGGATGGTCGGTCTGCCCGCGCGCGACGGCCGGCAGTTCGTGTACCGGGTGTACGCACCCCGGGAGGCGCTGCCGGGCGATCTGTTCTGGGCCGCGTTCCACTGCCACGAGGAGGACGGCGGTCCGCGGGTCTCGGACTGCTTCGACGCGGCCGAGATCCGGTGGATCGGCGGTACGGGTCCGGCCGCCGCAGAACTGACGGTTCATCAGTATTGAATGTTCACGCCCCTCCGGCTACGTTCCGCGACACCAGAACCCAGCGGGCACGCGTGAAGGGGTGGTCGTCATGGCCGAAGTCACCGCGGAGGCACGGATCGAGGCACCGGCCGGGAAGGTGTGGGAACGCCTCACCGACTTCGGCTCCTACGGGGAGTGGAACGCCACCCACACCAGCTTCCCGAACGGCGGCCCGGAGACCCTGGCCGCCGGTTCCACCTTCACCGAGAACATGAAGCTGATGGGCTTCCCGGCCGAGGTGCTGTGGACGGTCGAGGAGCTGGAGGACGGCCGGGTCCTCGCCATCCGCGGCAAGGGCCCGATGGGCGTGATCGTCGGCACCCGCTACTCGCTGGCGGACGCGGACGGGGCGACGACGGTCCGCATCGACGGCGAGTTCACCGGGGCGGCGGTCTCCCTGATGGCCGGGAAGCTCAAGGACTCGGCGACGGCGGCGCTGAACGAGTCGCTGCGCAAGCTCGCCGGCCTGGTCGCCTGACCCCGTACGCACGGAAGGGCCCCTCGGCGGCGCACGCCACCGAGGGGCCCTTACCCGTTCACCGCCGGCGCCTGCACCGGCACCGGCCCCGGCCCCGGCCCCGGCCCCGGCTCAGTGCTCGTCCGCGAGGATGAGGTACAGCTTCTTCCGGGCCTCGTTGATGACCTCGACGGCCTTCGTCCGCTGCTCGGCGCTGCCGGTCTTCCAGACCTGGCCGAAGGCCTCCATCAGCCCGAAACCGGCCTGCCGGACCTCGTTCATCGCCTCCCAGTCGACACCGCGGCCGACCTCCTCCCAGGGGGCCTCGGCACCGGCCTCGGCCTCCTCGCGCCCGGAGTCGGTGAGCGAGAAGAGCTTCTTGCCGCCCTCGCTCGCGCTGACGATCAGCCCCTCGTCCTCCAGCAGCTGGAGGGTCGGGTAGACCGAGCCGGGGCTGGGCTTCCAGGCCCCGCCGCTGCGCTCGCCGATCTCCTGGATCATCTCGTAGCCGTGCATCGGGCGGTCCTTGAGCAGCGCCAGGATCGAGGCGCGCACATCACCGCGGCGCGCCCTCCCCCGGCCGCCCCCGCGACCGCGCCCGAAGGGCCCGCCGCCGAAGCCGGGCCCGCCGCCGAAGCCGGGGCCGAAGGGCCCGAAGGCGGCACGCCGTCCCTCGAATTCGCCCCGCGGTCCGGGTCCGCCGAAACCGCGCCCGGGGCCGCCTTCGCAGCCGTGTCCATGTCCGTGTCCATGAGTACGCATCGCAACGCTCCTTCCGTGAGATTCATCGTCGAACTGTCGCGATGGCTCAACGATATATCGGAACTGTTCGTCGAGCAACCCACCGACTGCCACCGACCGCCGTCGTCCGCCGTCGACCGGTCCAGAGATCCCCGATTGGCCTGCGCCCGCCCCCTCGGGCCGCGGGTACGGTCCGTGCCATGCGCATCCGAATCGTCGACGCCTTCACCGACCGGCCCTTCTCCGGCAACCCCGCCGGAGTCCTCCTCCTCGACTCCGCCGACTCCTTCCCGGAGGACGACTGGCTGCGGAAGGTCGCCGCCGAGGTCAACCTCTCCGAGACCGCCTTCGCCCACCCGCTGCCCGCCGGCGGCGAGGCCGACTGGGCGCTGCGCTGGTTCACCCCGACCACCGAGGTCGACATGTGCGGCCACGCGACCCTCGCCACCGCGCACGTCCTGCACACCACCGGCGCCGCGACCGGGCCGGTCCGCTTCGCCACCCGCTCGGGCGTCCTCGGCGCCGTCACCGGCGCGGACGGCGGCATCACCATGGACTTCCCGACCTCGTCGCTCACCCCGGTCCCGGCCCCGGACGGCCTGGCGGAGGCGCTCGGCGCCGAGATCGTCGCCGTCCACGACACCGCCGCCCACATCGGCGACCTGGTCGTCGAGCTGCGCGACGAGGCCACCGTCCGCGGCCTCGACCCCGACCACGCGGGGCTCCGGGCCCGCTCTACCCGCGGCGTGATCGCGACGGCGCTCGCCGCCTCCCCCGCGAACGGCTACGACTTCGTCTCGCGCGGCTTCTTCCCGGCCGTCGGCATCGACGAGGACCCGGTCACCGGCAGTGCCCACACCGCGCTCGCGCCGTACTGGTCGGCCCGCCTCGGCCGCCACGAGCTGACCGGCTTCCAGGGCGGCGCCCGCACCGGCCTGGTCCGCACCCGGCTGCGCGGCGACCGCACCCACCTGACGGGGCACGCCGTGACGGTCATCGAGGGCGAACTGCACGCCTGAGGCCCCGCCCGGAGACACCGGAGGGGCGTACGGCACCGGTGCCGACAGCACGCCCACCACGATCGCCACGAAGAAGTAG